>JALTHG010000081.1 GCA_027004715.1 Deltaproteobacteria bacterium | reverse complement strand
GTCCCAATTCAAAGATCTCATCCATAAAACCATTTATGATCTCTGGAATACGTTTATAGTCATCGATAGCGACCTGCTCCATCTTTACCCGCTCTGCCTCAATCCCCAGAGAGTTGAGCGACTCGGCAACATTTGCCATACGTGTCTTTGAGAGTTCACTCCCCTTCACAAAGTGACACTGATAGTCATCACCAAATTTACAGCCCAGGAGCAATGCCCCATCTATTCCACTGGACATGGCATCTTTGACCCATGCCACATTTACCGAGCCAAGACACCGGACCGGAATAATCCTGGCCAGAGGTGTCCAGGAGAGACCCTTTCTCGCCGCCATGTCAAGGGCTGGATATGCATCGTTTTCACAGGCAAAGATGAGCAGACGCAGCTTATCTTCATCGTCGTCAGGCACCTCAATGGCCTTGACCATCGAGCCTACCATATCGATGCTGTAGTCATTAAAGCTGATGATACGCTCTGGACAGGCACCCATACAGGTACCACAACGGCGGCACCTGGACGGGTTGAGCTTTGGAGTCCCCTTCTCATCGTCATCCAGGGCACCAAAAGGACACTCCTCAGTACAGCGCTTACACTGGGTACAGCGCTGGAAGTAGAAATGCGGGTAGTCAAAATCCCATGTACGTGGATGGACTGCATGACCCTCTTCAGCCGCCTTGAGGCACTGTATGGCCTTTAAGGTAGCACCTGCGGCATCTTCCATTGACTCTTCTATAGTCATGGACCTCCGGACCCCACCTGCTGCATAGATCCCTGTCCGCCTTGTCTCATACGGAAAACAGATGAAGTTAGAATCGCAGTAGCCCCCAAAGAGGTCCAGGTCCCTAAAGGCAGGACCCTGCCTGTATGCCAGATTTACAACTGCATCATCCCTGGTAGTAGGGACCATTCCAGTAGCAAGCACCACAAGGTCTACCTCTACAGAGATATTCCCACCAATCAGGGTATTATCCACACTTACTGTCAGACCACCTGAACTGTTTTTCTCTACCTTGGTGACATCCCCCTTAGTGAGAAAGATCCCAGGGTCATCCTGAAGGCCCTTATAGAAATACTCATATTGGCCTGGTGTACGCATGTGTTCATAGAAGATATAGGCACGGCCATCTTCTGGCTGATCTTCACGGAGATATTTGGCCTGTTTCAGTGACACGAGGCTTGTCACTGCCGAGGCATAGGGAAAGTCAGAATCGTCCTTAGAACCCCCTGGGCTCTGGATAAAGGCTATAGACTTGACCTCTCTGCCATCAGAGGGGCGTACGATCTTGCCCTTCTTTGCAATCTCCTCTAACTGGCAGTTGGTTATGACATCAGGATCGCCCCAGGCCAGGTGTGGAAATTCATCATCTGCCGGCTTATATGGCTTCCAACCAGATGCCAGGACAACCGCCCCGCATATCTCTGCATTGGGGTCTTCATCCATATAGTGTCTGCGTCCCTCGTTCTTCTCATCATATATCTTCTTTTGGTCTTCAGCCGACAGCTCATTGCCCTTTTCGTCAAGCTTTTCTTCATCTGTCAGAGGAACAGGGGCATCCCACTCACTCTTGGTCCCTGTCTCTTTCAGACTTACCCTGTATTCCCCAGGGAATTGGGCAATTCGGGCAATCTCACTATTTGTCTTGACCACTATCTTATCGTTGGCCTTGACCTTATTAATGAGGTCTTGGGCTATTGGACTGATGAGACAGGAATAGTCAGGCCCAATCGGGACCTGTTTTCTGAGCTTTGCAGCCCAACCTCCAAGTTCAGGTTCACGCTCTACCAGGAGGCTCTCATAGCCTGCCTCGGCTGCCTCAAGGGCAGCAGTCATTCCAGTAACTCCACCACCAATAATAAGGAGACGCTGATTGACCTGCTCCATCTTAAAGGGCTCTGTAGGCTCGGTCTTCTGTACCTTGACTACGCCCATACGTATGTAGTCCTCAGCCAGTTCCTGTACATGTTCTTTCATCTTATCTGCATTCTCGTCATCAGGATTGACTGGATGACTCCATACAACCATCTCACGAAGACTCACGTTCTCTACCACTACACCAGGAAAATCAAAGGCCCTATACACATACCTTGGGGAAATCCCGGCCAGCACAACTCCATCTACCCCTTCTTTCTCTATGTCCTGCTTCACCATGGCAATTCCCTCAGGTGAATACAGATCGGGATGTGTACGTACTACCTCGAGGCCAAGGTCATCAGTGGCCAATTTTACGAGATCATCAATATCTAAGGCCTCAGCAATACCATCTCCTGTATATATATAAAGTCCTACTTTCTTCGACATCAGCCTGCCCTCCTTACTAAGGTCTGCACGGCCTTCAGCGCCGCAGCAGTTGCACTTTGGGCGGATGAAACCACGTCAATAGGCCGCTTGGCACAGCCACATGGAATAATGCCCTCCTTAGGTACCACAAAACCATCAGAATTATATTCGATCCCTGGTATCTGTATCGTGGCCCCTGTTGGCTGCATCCCTGTAGCCAGCACTGCAAGATCTACTTCCTTCTCGATCTTTCCACCACCAATAATGTCTTCTGCCACCAAAACAACACCTCCAGGACTGGACCCTCCTCTTACCTCGGCTACCTTGCCCTTGATAAGGTGTACCTTTGGGTCCTCTTTGACCTTTTTATAAAATTTTTCATACCTCTCTCCTGGAGAACGGATATCGATATAAAAGATATAGACCTCGACATCTTCGGACTGTTCTCTCAGATAGAGTGTCTGTTTCAGTGTGGCCATACAGCAGATATATGAACAGTACCTCAGATGATTTTCATCTCTCGAGCCTGCACACTGGACAAAGCCCACTGTCTTGGGCTCCTCCTTATCAGAAGGCCTCACAATCTTTCCACCTGTAGGCCCTGAAGGAGAGGCCATACGCTCCACCATCATATTAGTGACGATGTTCTCATATTTCCCAAAACACAGATTGTCTATCTTTGTGGCATCATAGGGGTTCCATCCAGTAGCCATAATGATGGCCCCCACATTGAGATTCAGGATCTCTGGTTTTTGATCGAGGTCTATATGGCCAGGGGGCATGGCTGCCTTGATCTTCTGGCCATCACCTGAAGATACTGCAGAGGCATCCAAGACACACTGATTGGGAAAGGCCATCGGATTGGGCATATAGAGGGGCTTACGCATATCCATGCCAAAATTAAACTCATTTGGGACCTCAGTCGTGACTGCCTCGGCCCCAGGTACACAGTTGTTGCACTGTGGAGTGGTATATCTTGGATTCACCTTTACCTGCACACTAAAATTCCCTGGCCCTCCAGATACAGACTCTACCTCCGCCATGGTATAGAAAGTAATTTTTGGGTTTGTCTTGATCCGTCTGAAGTTTATCTCCAACCCACACGTAGGAGGACACAGCTTAGGGAAATATTTGTTGAGCTGGGCCACCCTTCCTCCCAGATAGCTCTCTTTTTCCACTATATAGACATCATATCCCATCTCAGCGGCTTCAACTGCAGCCGTAACGCCACTAAAGCCACCTCCTACTACAAGTATACTTCCGCTCATTTGCCCGCTCCTTCCTTCATAAACTCTAAATTAAGAATTAGGAACTGCCCACCACAAAATGCCATCCATCTATAATCTAAAATTTAAAAAAATGCCAGGTGCCAATATCTCGACACCTGGACATATATAGGTTCTAGATCAACTCGACCATCCCTCAAGCTATCTAATTAGTCCGGAATGATCTTATGGACATGCTTTTTCATCATGGTCCATTCCCCTGTCTCTGGATCGTACTTTGAGTTCGAAAAGCAGAACCAGCCTCCCTCTTCCTCAGTCTTGACATCTGTCTGAGGAAAGTCTGCACGATAGTAGAAGCCAGGATAACGGCTCTCTTCACGGAACTTGAGATGCTGTATATGGTTCTCTGCTACAAAGATCCTGTGATAATTCTCCCATGCACGGAGGAGCTCATGGAGACCACTGGCCGCCATCTTCTCAGAGTCCTCCTTGAGGTACTTGAGATGTTGTGCAGCAATATCAAGCAATTTGCCACTGGTCGTATAGTAGTTAGTCCAGCCTCCAGCATACTCATCCATGTACTTCATGAGGCGCTCCATAAGGTGACGGGGTTTGATATAGTTGGGATTTACCATATCATCAGTGGTCTTCTCATGGTTCTCATAGTACGTTACGACTGGTTTGTAGATCTCTGCCTTGAGTTCCTCTGCAGTCTGTTTCAGCGTAGGCGTAAAGTCTTTATTGTCCCTGACATAGCGTGCCATGGACTTTGCAGCAATACGACCCTCTGCATGTGAACCAGAAGAGAACTTATGACCAGAGGCACCCACACCGTCACCTGCAGTGAACAGGCCATTTACAGTGGTCATGAGGTTATAACCCCATTTGTAGTCATCAGGGACCCAGTCCTCATTCGGGCCACTGCACCAGCAACCGCAGGCACCGGCATGAGAACCGAGCATATAAGGCTCTGTAGGCATGATCTCTGATGGCCTCTCCTCAGGTGCTATGTTCATTGAGGCCCAAAGCCCTGCCTGACCACATGTCATATCCAGGAAGTCTTCCCATACCTCGCTCTCGAGCTGCTTCCAGTACTTCTTGAGGGCCTTATCATCCATGCCCTGGGCCTTTGCATCATCCAAGAAGTTCTTGATTGCCTTAGGAGTATCCATCTGGATAGGACCACGGCCTGCCTTCATCTCAAAGAGCATAAGGTGGTTACGCAGACACGTGGGTGTAACCTCAGCAGTGCCATAGGGGGCATATTTCTCAAGTTCCTTCTTACAGGCCTCGGACTTGACATACTCTTCACCCAGACCATTAGTTACATTACTCTTAAAGAGGAGGAACCATGCACCCACTGGGCCATAGCCATCTTTATAACGAGAAGGAGTAAAACGGTTCTCCATCAGGGTCATCTCTGCACCTACCTGTGCACACATGGCATAGGTGGAACCAGCATTCCAGACCGGATACCAGCAACGGCCCTTTCCTTCATCAGTGGAGTGTGGACGGAAGATGTTCACTGCACCGCCACATGCCACCATCATGGCCTTGGCCTTGAAGACATATACCTTGTTTTCACGTGTACTAAAGCCGACTGCACCTGCAATGGTATTGGGCTTATTGGCATCCAATAGGAGCTTTACGATAAAGACACGCTCATAGAGGTCATAGCCCTTTTCCTCCAGGGCATTTTTGGCAGCCTCTGCCACTATACACTTGTAGGACTCACCATTGATCATGATCTGCCACCTGCCTTCATGGACAGGCTTACCACCCTCAGTAAGCTTCTTTCCCTCACTGCCCTTCTGTTTCCAGAGAGGAAGGCCCCACTTCTCAAAGTGGATCACAGAGTCATCTACATGGCGGCCGGTATCAAAGATGAGGTCCTCACGCACAATACCCATAAGGTCATTACGGACCATTTTGACATAATCAGCAGGAGTATTTTCATCGCCGATATAGGTATTGATGGCGGAAAGACCCATGGCGACTGCACCTGAACGCTCTACAGCGGCCTTGTCTATCATGGCAACCTTTGCACCATCTGGCATCCACTTACCTATCTCAAAGGCCGCTCCACAGGCAGCCATACCGCCACCAATTATCAGGGCGTCATATTCCAACTCTTCAACAGGGACCTTGGACAGATCCGGCTCGGCCAAGAGTTCCCATGTCGGTTTATTTCTGAGAGCCATATCTTAAATCCTCCTTATTTTAGGAATCTTTACTTAATTGTTTATTACATGATACTACACGGGATTAGAAGGCGTACAAGTGGCCCTACCCGCGCTCTCTGTAAAGAGCACCTCATTGTCTAATTGGTCTGCACCTGGACTCGGTTCTCCTTCATACGGCTGGATAGAACCCTCAGGAGTAGTCCGAATAGGATACTTGAAGCGCTTTATACTGCCATTACGGAATTTAATGGTCCACATAATAGAGTCAGAGCTGCGCATTGGCTGGACATAACCACCCAGTGGGCAGATATCAGCATAGTGGCGGACCTCAATGGCACCCTGAGGACAGATCTTTACACAGTTATAGCACTCCCAGCACTGGTCTGGTTCCTGATTATAGGCCTTCATCACATTCGGATCAAGTACCATAAGATCATTGGGGCAGATATACATACATGCTGTCTTCTCCCCACCTTTGCAACCATCACACTTCTCTGGGTTGACATAGCTTGGCATAATAATACCTCCTGAAATTCTTTGTAGTAAAAATTGACAACTCTAAATTATTACATAGTCACTCACTCAATTTCTCCTGATCTATGCACCTCCCTTCAGAAATATCCATTTATTATTTTATTACAAGCAGTTTGCAAAACCCAGTCTCCAGCCCTTCCCTTCTACACACATCAAGATCAGACAAGACCTTAAACCCTGCAAACGACCCATAGTAGCTATCATAGGCCCCTAAAGGCCCAATCTCTGAACCCCCACTCAGTATCTCTAAAATCCTATATATAGACACTAAAGAAAATTGTCAAGGAAAAAGTATTGGGCCTCCTTGACCCTGAATCCCTGTTATATTAATAATAAGTATAACTGTCCACGTTCCTCCTGGCAGGGGATGTGAACAGTTACCTCAGTTCCGTCTCTCCTTCCAGGAGCGACTGGAGCCTTGCAATAGTCTTCTCGGCGACAATCCTTGCCCTATTGTAGTGTTTTATCCATCTCTTCAGGGATTTTTGGGCCTCTTCAGCACGGCCTAAGTGCCTAACGCAGGCCTCCATACATTCCTTTGTCCTGGCTATATTTGCCTCTACCTCCACAGGTATTGTCTCGCTGTCATGCCTTATGGCCTTCTCTGGACATACATCGTGACATACCCCACAGCGAATGCAGTTTTGCATATCGATATATGCCTTTTTGTCTACCATTGAGATGGCACCACCAGAGCACTCCTCAATACAGATACCACAACCATTACAGTCCTCTCTTTTTACCCATGGCATAACTGATTCTCCTTAACAATAATCCATTCATAAAACCTATAGGACTTTGGCTTTGCAAGCAACACTCCTCTATATTATTATCTCTGTAGTTTGAAATCAAATATCAGGGAGACAGGAATGAAATTTTTTATTGATACTGCCAACTTAGACGAAATACGCAGGGCGACAGAACTGGGCCTGGCAGATGGGGTGACCACAAATCCCTCTCTTATAGCCAAAGAGGGTGCCAATTTTGAGGATAGAATCAGAGATATATGTACTATAGTAGATGGCCCAGTGAGTGCTGAGGTAATAGCTACTGAGGCCGAGGCCATGGTAAATGAGGCAAGACATCTGGCCGAGATCGCCCCAAATATCGTTGTCAAGATTCCCATGACTACTGAGGGCATAAAGGCGACAAAGAGTCTGTCGACTGAGGGCATAAAGACCAATGTCACACTTGTATTCTCTGCACTTCAGGCACTCTTGGCTGCAAAGGCAGGGGCGAATTATGTCAGCCCATTTATAGGAAGGCTGGATGACATCTCATGCGAAGGTATGGACCTCATAAAGGACATAGTCCAGATATTTGATAACTATGCCTTTGATACAGAGATCATAGTGGCAAGCGTCAGACATCCAATACATGTATTGCAGGCCGCAAAGATAGGGGCCGATATAGCTACTATCCCCTACAGGGTGATAGCACAGTTGGCGCATCATCCACTGACTGATATAGGCCTTGCAAGATTCCTGGCCGATTGGAAAAAGGTGCCGAAATAGTATTCAATATAATGATACCAAGACGTCTATCTATATGCCTTGTTTCAGGAATATGCCTGCTGATGACATATACATTTTTTATAGGAGATGTCTGTGCAGGCAGGATATATTCCTTTGTAGACGAACAGGGAGTAGTGCACTTCACTAATATACCTGGAGACACAGGCTATAGTCCATATCCATATACTAGCACTAAAGGGACACCGAGAGATTTTACAGAATTTGAGGAAATCATATCCCAGGCCGCTGACCAATATAGCCTGGACCCCGATCTGATTAAGGCCATAATACATACAGAGTCAGGTGGCATTCCAGACATACGTTCGCCCAAGGGTGCCATTGGACTCATGCAGTTAATGCCTGATACGGTCTCCAGTCTGGCGGTATTGGATCTGTCTGATCCCAGCACAAATATCTGGGCAGGCACCAGGTACCTCAGCCAGTTATTGAAGAAATTTAAGGGTGACCTGGTCCTTGCCCTGGCGGCCTATAATGCCGGGCCAGAGACAGTCAAAAAATATGGTGGCATCCCTCCCTATCCTGAGACCAGAGAGTACCTCCGAAGGGTCTTGAGGGAATGGCAGAGATACAGACATATAAATACCAGGTAGCCCCCTTATTGACGTCGCCGGCCACACTGGCCTCTTGAAGGTCTCATCAGGATTAACGGGCAAAGTGTGGTCTTATTGAGGAGTTACAGCACAGCCATCCTGTTAAGAGACATCTATTAGCCTCTTTCTTTTTGGAACATAAAACGCCTCGATCTTATGTTGAGCAGGATCCCTATTCCTGAGAGGGTAGTGAGTACAGAAGAACCACCATAGCTGATTAGTGGCAATGGAATCCCTACTACAGGCATAAGGCCCATGACCATACCTATATTTATCACTACCTGCCAAAAGAGCATGCAGGTTACTCCAAAGGCAAGGAAGGCCCCAAAGCGCTCTCTGGTCTGAGATGCTATCAGAAATCCGCGGTATAATATCAAGACATATATACCTATCAGGAGCATGGCCCCTACAAACCCCCACTCCTCACACCACATGGAAAAGACAAAATCGGTATGTACCTCTGGAAGAAAGCTGAGGTGTGCCTGTGTACCTGCCATAAAACCCTTGCCCCAGATCTGCCCTGAGCCAATAGCGATCTTTGATTGCAGTACATGATATCCCACACCCAGGGGATCTCTTTCAGGAAATAAAAAGCTCAAGACGCGCCCCTTTTGATAGGGCCTCAATCTTTCCCATGCAAAGGGTAATAGGAGCAGCACAGAGCCCAGGGATATCAGGAATGAGGTCCATTTAATACGGGCCATATACACCAGAGAGACAAAGATTATCACCAGAAATAGTGCCGTCCCCAGGTCTGGCTGACGGTAGATCAGATACACAGGGACAAGGGTCATAGCCCCTGGCACCAACAGGTCCTTTAGGCAATATTGTGGTCTGTCATTGTGATAGAAGTAGCTACTCAAGACAATGACCATGACGAGCTTGGTCAGTTCAGAGGGCTGGAAGTTCATAAATCCCAGAGAGAGCCAGCGTTTCGATCCGCCTACTGTCTTTCCCACACACAGGACCAATACGAGTACAGAGACAATAGATATGTATATACCTACAAAGTAGGTGGTGAGCTTACGGTAATCCAGAAAAAAGGCCAGTCCCAGCATTGCAATGATGCCTATTATATACCACCAGAATTGTCTCCACTGAAATGGATAGCCAGTGGCTGTACCTGCGCTGTCCAGATTGATAAAGCCAATGACCATTAACATAACTACGGCCAAAAATATCCACCAATCAAAGTGTTCCAGAAGTCGCCTGTTATGCATGGCTATCTCCTCCTCTGATATTGTTGGTGATCTTAGGCGACCTTATCAGTGGCCTGGGCGATTGGATCTGGAACCATCTTTCGAATACCTTGCGGGCAATAGGTGCAGCAACAGAGCCTCCATGTCCACCGTGTTCTACCAGTACGGCTACTGCTAACTCAGGCCTCTCTGCCGGGGCATAGGCCACAAACCAGGCATGGTCTCTGAATTTAAAGGGCATATCTTTTTCATTTCTTCGGCGTCTGGCCTGCCCTATCACCTGTGCAGTTCCAGTCTTACCCGCAACATGCACACCAGACACTCTACACTGCTTCCCTGTCCCCTTGTCTTCTTGTACTGCCCCAAGGAGTCCCAGTCTGATAGTCCTCAGGTGTGATCTAGATACTGGCAGGGTCCCCATGACCTCACTGTGAAAGGATACGACACAATGGCCATCTGGGGCCAATATTTTTTCCATATAGATTGGGCGATATAGACGACCTCCATTGGCCACGGCCGATATCAAGCGTGCCATCTGCAGAGGAGTTACCAGGGTAAAGCCCTGTCCTATGGCAGTAATAAGGGTCTCTCCCTTCTGCCAGGGCTCATGATATCTCCTGCGTTTCCAGCCAGGAGTGGCGACAAGACCAGGATTTTCATCTGGGAGATCGATTCCAGTCTTTGATCCCAGGCCAAATGCCCTGGCATATCTTGCTATTTTCCTGATCCCTAGCTTGAGCCCAACCTGATAAAAGTAGGTATCGCATGACTCTACCAGGGCCTTATGTAGATTGGTCTCTCCATGTCCTCGCCAGCTCCAGTCTCTGAAGACCCTTCTCCCCAGGCGATAGCTGCTTCCACAATTAAGTATGGTATTTTTTGTAACTATCCCTTCCTCCAGGGCAGCAGCAGCCGTGACTATCTTAAAAGTGGAGCCAGGGGCATAGCTACACTGAAAGGCCCTGTTGAGTAATGGTCTTGTGACAGGATTATTCAGTGCCTTCCACTGTGTCTTAGTGATACCCTTGACAAAGTCATTGAGGTCAAATCCAGGGCTGCTGACCATGGCGAGTATCTGGCCTGTTTGGGGGTCCATGGCGACAATGGCACCAGATTTCCCCTTCATGGCCTCTTCACATGCCTCCTGAAGGTCCAGATCGATAGTTAGGTACAGGTTATCTCCTGAGACAGCAGGCCTCTTATCTATCAACCTTACCAGACGCCCCCTTGCATCTACCTCCAGTTTTTGCTGACCGTCTTTCCCCGCCAGCTCTGGTTCAAAGCGGGCCTCTATCCCGCATTTCCCTACCAGGTCTCCTGGATATCTATTTTTATATCGTCCACTTCTGAGTTCCTGCTCACTGATTTCTCCCAAATAGCCCAGAAGGTGGGGGGCAACACTCCCATAGGGATATTCTCTGGCAGGGGTCACCTCTATAGAGACACCTGGCAGGTAAAAGAGCCGGGCCTCTATCATGGAGAGCGTCTTCCAGTTAATTCCCCTCTTGATGATGACAGGAATATAGCTGGGTTCAGTGCTCCCTACGTGGAGACGGGTCCTGATCTCTGCCTCTGTCTCCCCAAGCAGGGGATAAAGCCTGGTCAGAAGTGCCTCCATATTCTCTACGTCTTCTCTGATAATACACACATTGAAGCAGGGTCTGATCCCTGCTAAGAGACGTCCAGTCCTATCAAGTATATCGCCACGGGGTGCCTGAATACGTACAGACCTGATTCGATTGTTTTTAGACCGCTCTTCAAAGTATCTCCCCATGACTATCTGTAGATAGCACAGGCGTACACAGAAGATAGACATGGACACAAACAGGAGAGTGATGGCCCATTTGCATCTCTGTCTGTTGGCTTCGAGGTCTTCTTGATTGAAGCGCTTGATGTGCCATATGGTCTTGAGCCTAAACTTCACTGCCTTTTCTGTCCTTTTCACTATAGATGGACCTGATCCTGTCAAAGACAGAGAACCATAGGGGAGCCATGATACTATTGAGTAAGATCTGTCCAATTCCGCAGGGCCAGATAAGTTCAACAGCCCCACTACCGACCAGAAGGACAGCGATGACCTCAATGCTCACAAAAGAGACCAACAACATCTGTTGCCATATTGTGACACAGACTACATGATTCAAGATATATCGAGTTATTAGATATCCACTGACATATACCAGGGGATAGAGCCCAGCAGGAAGACCAGATAACTGTTCGCAGAGAAACCCCAATATCAATACAGGGATAATGCCCCCTGGTAATGGATGATCTAGTCCATACCATACCACAAGAGAGACCAGACCATCCAGGCGTACCTGCTCAAATTGCAAAAGAGGCCCCCAGGTCGTCTCAATCAGGGCCAGTGTGTAACCCAAAAGGATAGTGATCAATCCATCTCTCAATAACGAGACCTCATAATAGAATGGACTTTAATGAGGATAAGTACCTCTTCTAGCCTTTTAAAGTCAACTGCTGGCGTCACACTGATTACCTGGAAGAGGTCTGAGGCAGGACCCCGGCTTACAGACGATACCCTGCCTAACAAGAGCCCCTTTGGAAAGATCTGATCGGCACCAGATGTAATAATCTCATCACCGACTTCAACGTCAATCTCCTTTCCTACATAGGCCAGACGACATTGGCCTTGGCCTGCACCCCTCAATATGCCTCTGACCCGGTTTCGCTGTACCAGGGCCGCTACTGCACTGTCATAGTCAGACAACAACAAGACCTTGCTGAAATAGAAGGAAGACCTTATTACCTGGCCTACCACACCTGCCCCAGACAAAACAGCCATACCTGGTCTTATTCCATCTTTACGGCCCCGATCTATGGTAATCGTACCAGCCCATGGGGCAAGGTCTACGCCTACCACACTGGCCATCACCGTTGTAGTCCTGATCTTCCTCTTTACCTTCAAGAGCCTCTTGAGGCGGGCATTGGCAATAAGGGCCTCACGATACTGAACAATTTCTCGCTGGAGCCTTGCCACTTTTTTCCGAAGGGCCTCATTTTCTGACTCGACGCCATGGAGGGCCAGATATGATCGCCACAGATGTCTCCCCCACCTTGAAGGTCCAGAAAGTCCCTTTTCTATATAACCGCTGGAGTCTATAAAGACCTCTTCAAGGGGAGAGAATAGAGGCAGTAAGTCAAGATGCAGACCTATAGCTATAGAGAGCAAGAGTACTACAATGGCCAGGACCACAAATATCTTCAGGCGATTTTTTGAATTTCTCTTATGTAGTGACACAGACGTAACCGTTCATACCCCTTCCTGTTGAACCCTCCATGTCTCCGGCCAGCGGTAGCATTTTGAAGGGTTTCAGTGCGGATCAACGGACAAAGTGCCTGATTTGTGCATCAAGTTGTCCTGAGACCCTGAGAAAGACCACTGCTGGACGGAGATATGGACAGTTACACACATACCATGGAAGAGATACGAGCTGCCAGATTAGCGGACCATAATTTGTTTAAGTACGTCTAAGTTGTCTAAGGTCTTTCCTGAGCCCAGGACCACAGAAGACAGAGGGTCGTCTGCAACAATGATTGGAAGACCGGTCTTTTCTCTCAAGAGTTTGTCTAGATTTCTCAATAAGGCCCCGCCTCCTGTAAGTATGATCCCCTTGTCTACTGTATCTGCTGCCAGCTCAGGTGGGGTCTGTTCCAGGGCACTCTTTACGGCCTCCACTATGGTATCTACCTGTTCTGCTATGGCCGAGCATACCCCTGAGGCATCTATAGTTATAGTCTTAGGCACCCCTGATACCAGGTCTCTACCCTTGATCTCCATCTCCTCATAAGGTGAGACAGGCAAGACATTGCCCAATTTTATCTTTATAGTCTCTGCCGAGTGTTCACCAATAAGGAGGTTGTATTTCCTCTTGATATACTGCAAGATTGCATTATCCATCTTGTCCCCTGCTACGCGTACAGACTTGCTATAGACAATCCCTGCCAGGGAGATAACAGCTACTTCTGTGGTCCCACCACCTATATCTACTATCATATTGGCAGTTGGTTCTGTGATCGGCAACCCGGCCCCTATGGCGGCTGCCATAGGCTCTTCAATGAGATAGACTTCCCTCGCACCTGCGGACTCAGCGGATTCCCGGACAGCTCGTTTCTCGACCTGAGTAATTCCAGAAGGCACACTTATGACTATCCTGGGCCGAACCAGGGTCCGCCTGTTGTGTACTTCCCGTATAAAATAGCGCAGCATGGCCTCTGTTACTTCAAAGTCTGCTATTACACCATCTTTCATGGGACGGATGGCCACGATATTGCCTGGTGTCTTTCCTACCATCATCTTGGCCTCTTTGCCCACGGCCAGGACCTTGTTTGCCCTGCCGTCCTTACGTACTGCAACTACAGATGGTTCACGTAGGACTATCCCTTTCCCCTTTACGTATACCAGGGTATTTGCAGTCCCAAGATCAATAGCCAGGTCGCTCGAGAACCTACCCAAAAAGAAGCCTAAAAACATAATTTTTCCCTTAAATTACCTTTGATAAAAAACGGATACAGAGACAATCTATAATCATTTTTAAAAAATAGCAAAGTAGCTATTGGTTATGGCAAAATAATATAACAATCCAAGGCACTGGGAAACAGAGAAGGCCATGTGCTGCAGAGACGTAGTTACCCTTGACTAACGTATCAATACTACATCCCCTTCAACAGTATAGGACCAGGGAAACCACACAGGAGAAAGTAGAAGGTACGGCATATCTGTTGGGCTGAAACTACTCTTTATAGATATGTTTATTATTCCATTACCATGGTATCTCTGCAGCTCCTCTTTCAGGGTCTTTTTGAGGGGCGGCTGTCTCCAGGTCACAAGGCCAAAGAGCCCAAACTGTGCACTCACTTTCTCTTTAAAGTGCTTTATTATCAGTAGCTTTATTGGAGTAGGGTCATTGAGACACATGGGAGGGCCCACATCTACAAGCTTTATATTGACTGAGGCACATCCACACAGTAGGGACAGGCTGGCCAGAGCCAAGACGGCCTTTTTAATAACGTACTGAAAAGTCATCAAATTCTTTTCTTGGTCTCTCTTCCTGGATCTCTACTCTGTCTACCTTCGAGTAAACAGGTCCTCTATGACACCACTGTAACAATCTGCTTACAGCATCAGGAGATCCTTCAGCCACCAGTTCTACCCTGCCATCAGGGAGGTTTCTCACCCAACCGGTAAGCCCCATACGCATGGCCTCAGACCTGGTGCTTGATCTATAAAATACCCCTTGAACCCGTCCACTTATAAATGCATGCACACGCCTTATACTCTCTCCTGTCATCTTAAACTCCTGTTGTATAAAAGATTTTTGCTTGACAGACTAAGAGCTCAAGTCTTTATGAGGGGTGGGTCAGATGCCTTTTTGTCGGGAGCCTTATTGTAAAAGTAGACCCCTTACCCAGTTGGCTTTCCACAGATATTGTACCTCTGTGGGCCTGCATGATCTTGACTGCATAAGTAAGACCGAGACCGGCATGTATCTTTGATGTAAAAAATGGGTTCAGGATGTCTTTGAGTTTGTCCTTTGGGATGCCGACCCCTGTGTCAGAGACCGCAATCTCTATATAGCCGTCGTCACTGAGTCGGCTCTCGATCTTTAATATACGTTTTTTATTACGCATTGCCTCGATGGCATTCTCAACAAGATTGGATAAGGCCGTCTCGATCTGCCCCTTATCTACATGTATAGAAGGCAGATCGCTCCTTAGATTGGTCTTGAGCTCTATATGGTTTTTATCAATAGTCGGTCTAAACTTCTCAATTGTCACATTAATAAGGTCATTGATGTCTGCTGACTCCAGATAACATGCCACCATGGTCTTTAACTCGATGAGCTTTTTTATCATCTTTTCGAGTGTTGCAACATTCTGGATGATCAGTTCCAGATATCTCTTGTTTGGGTCATCTTCTGAAAGAGATTCATGGATCCTGCGTGCAAATCCCCCAATAGAGACAAGCGGATTCCTTATCTCATGTGCCACCTGATCCATCATCTTCTCTAATGCCTCTGACTTTTCCTCCTGGACCAATTTTTCACGCTCTTCCTTCATGCTGAGCAGTGACCTTATTCTGGCAAGGAGCTCTTTGTAATCAAAGGGCTTGGCCAGATAGTCATCGCCTCCGACGTCCAGCCCCTTGACTGTGCTATCGACATCACCTTTGGCAGTAAGCATGATGATGGGTATGTATCTGGTCTCTTCGTCTCCCTTGAGTCTTCGGCATACCTCAAAGCCATCCATTTTGGGCATCATGATGTCTAATACGATCAGATCTGGCCTGCACTCATCAACTTTTTTGAGGGCCTCTTCGCCATCGTATGCCTCACTGGTATCATATCCATCAACACGAAGCCTCTTTCTCAAGAGTTCTACTGTGTCTATATTATCATCTACGATCAGGACCTTTTTTTTATCCATCAACATATCTCATCTTCAGAGAATCAGAAAAATTAAAATAATATCAAATAGTTATAAGTCAACAGGGGGTATAAACGGTTACATCAGTCCTCTAGATCTACCTGAAGGGCTCAATATCTGGTGTCCTAAAAGGACTCCAGATCATCTAACTGCTTACCAGATTTCTTATTTTTTATAAAGTACTCTATTTGATTCGGTAACTTGTGGACATCTATTGGCTTTGATATATATCCATCAAAACCAGCCTCTAAGGCCCTTTCCCTTTCTCCTTTCATGGCATGGGCAGTCACTGCAATTATTGTAATATGGCTGCAATCCTCTCGCTTTTTTAGCTCTTTCAGTATGTCATAACCACCCATCTTTGGAAGAGAGATATCCATAAGGATAACGTCTGGCAGTTCTCCAATCGCCTTCTTCAGGCCTTCTTCACCATCGGTAGCCTCTATCAAGTGATAAGGCTGGTTTCTCAGGACCTTAATCAGTAACTCCAGGCTGTCCCGATTATCTTCAATAATTAACAGCTTCTTTTTTAGAGCATTTACTTTGCCTTTCACTTTATCCTCATTTATTAATATTTATATGACTTATTGTATCTCTGAGTTCTTGAAGAACTTCTTCTTTCTTAATTAATCCCTAATTAAATATACCCTCTATCCTACCATTTTCAGTTAAATTCTTGCTTGTGATAAGAATGAAAAACACTTCTGGCCTTATCTTCTGCCTTGATGTATATCTCTTTACTCAATGGCATCAGGGGCCTGGGATTCAAGCACCAGTTTCTGTATTAGCTCACAATTTTTGCAGCAATTGACCTTTTCAGGGTAGGCACCAATCTTCTGGCCTGCGCAATGTGTCCCGAGTATGAGCCAGCAACGCTTATCTTCTGCCCCGTAGGCCGGGCAGCTGGGCTGCTCACAGTGGAGGTACTCATGGCAACTTATCTTCTTGCCGGCATATTGTGGGTCTTTCAAAAACGTCTCAACTGGTACCCCAAAGTGTTCAGCCAGGGCATCGGCCATATGCAGCTCTAAGACCGGCTCAGCTGGCCTCTCAAGGACCTCTTTTCTGAGGGGGATGGTGAAATGGAACTGACTCCCCTTCCCATATTCACTCGTGGCCCATATCATACCCTTGTGCAATGCGACCAGTCCTCTTGCTATGCTGAGCCCCAGGCCGGTTCCTTCATATTGGCGGACAATAGAGAGGTCTGCCTGCACAAACTTGTCAAAGATCTTAGCAAGGTCCTCATCCTTTATGCCAATGCCCGTATCCTCTACACTGACCTCTGCAAATATAGGTGACTCGCCAGGTCGAATGCCACGATCAGATATCTTGGCACGGATAGTTATGCCTCCCTTGTGGGTAAACTTGATCGCATTTGACACCAGATTCATCAAGACGTGCTTCATCTTGTCCTTATCGCAATAGACAGGGGGCAGATCTTCTGCAATATCAATATTGATAGAAAGATTTTTTTTCTTTAACATGGGCTCAAAGATAGGGAGTACATGGTCAACGAGCTCTCTGAAGTCTAACTCTTCTGGCTCTAACTTGACCTTTCCTGCCTCTATCTTGGAGACATCAAGGAGATCATTTAACAATTGTAAGAGGTGTTTGGCATTATTGGAGATCTTGCCAAGGCTCTTTTTCTGTTCCTCGTTGATCGGCCCGTCAACGCCATCTATCAGAAGATCTGAGTACCCAATAATAGAATTCATTGGTGTCCTCAGCTCATGTGACATATTTGCCAGGAACATAGACTTTAGTTTGTCAAGCTCCTTGAGCTGGATATTTGCCTTCTCCAAGAGTCCTATGAGCTTTGTCCTCTCATCTAACAGGCTGGTCTTTTTGGCAACCTCCTGTTCCAATGCCTTGCTGAATGAAGATATCCTCTGTACCATGTAGTTGAATGTATTACCCAGTACCCCTATTTCATCTTCTGTCTTTACCTCTACTGAGACAGACATGTCACCCTCTGCAAACCTCTTTGAGGCCTCTACTAAATCCTTTACAGGGCGCTGGAGGAATCTGATTACCATCGGATAAATGAGGGCTATAGTCAAAGAGATCCCAATAAGACTTATCACCAGAGTCCTGTTTCTGGCCGCGGCAACGGTCTCGTAGGTATGGTGCATATATGCCCCTATCACCATATTGCCCAGGACCTTCCTGGAGGAGCCGTGACAGTGATAGCAGTCTCTATGATTCAATATAGGTTGGATGGTAACAAGGATCTTCTTTCCACCCAGTTCTGACTCAAATGATCTATTTGGCGTTATCCCTGAGACTAATGTCTTATTCAGGGCCTTAAGGATGTCCCTATTGTGGAGAGAGTTTCCAATATTGGTCCCCATCTCTTTTTTGTCTGTAGACCAGGTTATGTCTTGATCAAGATCGCAGATCCATACCTCGATCTTTTCCTGCCTTGCCTTGATAGCAGATAAGACCTTCATAACGGCCTCACTGTTTCCAACAGACATTGGATATTTTATACCAGAAAAGATCGAGTTTGCCATATCCTTATTGAGAGTTATCAATAACCCCATCCTGTCTTTAGTCCCAAAATATATCCTTAAGGCGATCTCGGCCGTCATAACCAGCACCATGCTGATTATGACAGTAGCCATTATCTTGTTTGCAAAAC
>JALTHG010000080.1 GCA_027004715.1 Deltaproteobacteria bacterium | reverse complement strand
TCCTTATTGAGAGTTATCAATAACCCCATCCTGTCTTTAGTCCCAAAATATATCCTTAAGGCGATCTCGGCCGTCATAACCAGCACCATGCTGATTATGACAGTAGCCATTATCTTGTTTGCAAAACTCTTTTTTATAAAGGTGAGCACGCTGACACCACCAGTAAATTCTCATGCCCAGGGATAACAAAATTCCTCATCATGAAGACTTACAGTAAAGATAGATCTGGCCTTGAGCCTCCAGCTAATGTGCCCCTCCATGAATCAAGGGCTTGTACCTGAAGGCCTTTACCCTCTCCGATGTATGGCAGACCTCGCAGTCTTTTGTGGTCAATTTCCCCTTGATATATTTGGGGTCTCCGGTCTTTACATGCAGTGAACCTGGGCCATGGCATACCTCACAGCCCGCATTTTTTAATTGAGGCGTCTTTTCAGGGCTGATAAAGCCTCCTGGCCTGCCATATCCAGTTGTATGGCAGCCATAACAATTTTTTATTTCCTTTTCAGTAAGGCCCTTCTTCATTCTCTCAATATCTTTATATGAAGTGCTTTTTTTTGCATACTTCATAAAACTGGCATATTCTTTTTTATGACAGGGCTTACAGGCATCTGAGCCAACATATCTTGGAACACTGGTGCTATCTGTGCACCTGCCTGTCTGTGGATTAAAGCCAGATAGGCCCAACACGGCCGTGACAATTACAAGGAGATATCTCACTGTTTTGCCATATAAATAGAGTGGACTAATTCTGATGTCCTCGAAGTCTTTTTCACACAAAGGCAGCTCGCAGGGGAATCTATTGCTATTAATCTGCGTGATATTATAGTTTTTTCCTAGCAATGCCATTGGAGTTTGTCAAGCATGGCCCTTCTGATCTGTCTATTGCCTTATTAATAAGGTAAGACAGGATCAATTATTTACAATCTTGCCAATTTTGCCTGGGCAGGTTACAATTTGATATCAACTATATTATAAAGGATAAGGTGCCTGAATAAAAAGGATATGGGATTTGAGGGGATGGATCCAAAAAGGTCACTGCTGGTCCAGAGGAATGTGAAGGGTTATGATCCAGGACTGGTTATGTCTCTAGCAATAAATTTATAGTAAAATAAGGTGTGATAATAAAAAGGAGGGCATGCCATTTAAGACATAGGAGTTGTAGAAATAGATAACTGTCCCATTTCCTTTTGATAGGGTATCATGTACTTATTGTTTCTGTGGCTCAAAAAGCTGCTTACAGGACTCAAGGTCTTATTAAGGTTTTATTCTAGAGAAGGCGAGTGCGAGAGATAAGGAAATGTGGTGCTAGAGACATAATAGCTATTCGGCAAGTGGTGAGTTTGCGAGCGGCTTTAAAGACTATTCTTGTAAGGGGTATGTAAGGGATATACTCGCACATCGACTTCTAAGCTTTAGATAAGGGAGAGAAGAATGTTAATCAAAACAAAGCCTTTTGTAATCTGTCTAATAGGTTGTCTGATGTGGATGATAGTCTTTGCTATCACTTCAGTTAGCGCTATGGAGACCGAAGACTGCCTGGGTTGTCATGGCGACTCATCTATTATTGAGGAGGGGGGAAAGCGTCTCTATATAGATGGGGCAAAATTTGCTGCCACACCACATGCAGATGAGGGCTGTACGGCCTGTCATTCAGTGACTGATGAACACCCAGACGATGGGGTAAAGCCCACCACAGGAAGCTGTGACATGTGCCATGACGATATCGCTGCGGAGTATGGAGCGAGTTCCCATGCAAAACACGCTACCTGTACAGATTGTCACAATCCCCATACAGTCAGGGCCTATACATCCCTGTCTGGATTTGATCAAAATAGACCCTGTGCCAGGTGTCATAAAGGAGTTGGGCATTCTCAGTGGCTTCCCAGGTCAGGTCTCCATATGGAGGCAGTCCCCTGTATAACCTGTCACACCAATACAAAGAGTTGTGCCATAACTCTCTATATTGAAAAGACAAGGGCCCCTAAGTCAGGTAGGAATGGAGTAGTCCTGGCCACCTACAAGGACCTTATAAAGTTTGTGGGCAAGAAGGGGCCTGAGTCTCTGATAGACACCAATGGTGATGGCAAGATCAGTATAGCAGAGCTCAGTAAATTCAATACAGACTCTAGATATAGAGGTACAGGGCTCTGGGGAATGATGACAACAGAGAAGGTAAGCCATGATTTTGGGATATTTAATAACCGTCAGGATTGTTCATTCTGTCATGTCTCTGGCCGTAAGGCCCTGGAGACTGATTATGTTGCCTTTCCTGAGAAAGATGGTACGTACAAGAGAGTTGCCGTTGAGAA
The DNA here is from genome assembly GCA_027004715.1 of Deltaproteobacteria bacterium. GTDB lineage: Bacteria > Desulfobacterota > Dissulfuribacteria > Dissulfuribacterales > UBA3076 > JALTHG01. The sequence goes on along the minus strand of JALTHG010000080.1, from coordinate 16,589 downwards.
GGGGGCGACTCTCAATCCGCTCTTTGCCACTTCCAATTTCTATATGGTGGGGGCAGGCAGAAACAATATCCTCAGCATCATTGGGCTCTTGATTCTAGCAGGTGGCCTTGGTGCAGTTTTTCTGCATGGTACCTTTAGATTCTTGACTAGAAAGAACAGGAGGAAGAATTAATTATGGAAGAGCCAAAAAAGGTCTATCTAAATCCCGTCCCTGTCAGGATATGGCATTGGATCCATGCCTTTGGGATCGTAACTCTCTGTATTACAGGGGCACAGATCAGGTTCCCTGAGTATGTACACCTCTTTAATAACTATAAATCTGCAATAATGGTCCATGACTATGTTGGGATCACTGTATGTCTCGACTATTCAATATGGTTTATCTATTATCTATTTATCTCTCGGAAGATGCGAAAGCTCTATATCCCAACTATGGATGACATAAAGACAGGTATCATAAGACAGGCAACGTTTTATGGCCTTAATTACTTTCGGGGTCTCCCAAATCCACACCACAGCACGCCTGATAACAAGTTCAACCCGATGCAGAAGATAGCTTACCTGATGATCATGACGACCCTGGTACCGATTATCCTTGTAACTGGGCTGTTGCTTATCTTTATTACGCCAACCTGGCTGGCGGCATTAGGTGGAGTAAAGATAGTTATTGGGATACACTTCCTGGTGGCTTCATTCTTTGCAGCCTTTGTGATTGTCCATTTTTATCTGGCTACACTGGGGCATACCTTCTGGGCCCATTTTATAACTATGATAACTGGCTGGGAAGAAGAGGAAGGACACTGAGAGGGATGTAAATAGTCACAATGCATATCATAGTCTTTGGAGATATCCATATGGATTATACGGGTATTGAGAGTATCCCAGGGATCTCTCAGGCCGATTTCCTGATAGTCACAGGAGATTTCACCAATTTTGGGGAGAGGGAAGAGGCCTCAATGATACTGGATGTCATCCGGCGTCTGAATCCCAGGGTATATGCAGTGCCTGGTAATCTGGATAAGCCCTCAGTTGCGACCTATCTGGATGAAGTCGGTATAAATATCCATGGTAAGGGGATCACTGTGGGAGACCTGGGGATCTTTGGGGTAGGGGGTTCTAATCCCACCCCCTTCAATACCCCAATAGAGTTCTCAGAGGAAGAACTGAAAAATATCGTCCAAAAGGCCTACCAACAGGTATCCAGTGCCCCAATCAAGGTCCTGATATCCCACTGTCCACCCTACAATACTGCTACTGACCGAATAGGTGAGGATGTCCATGTAGGTAGTACTGCCATCAGAGAATTTATCGAGAGAGAACAGCCTGACTTCTGTTTTACAGGCCATATACACGAATCCAGAGGAGAAGACCGGATTGGACACACCCTCATACTCAATCCCGGGATGCTAAAGGCCCCTGGATGGATTGACTTCAGGCGTACGGAAGGCGGAGAGTTTGTTGCGCGCCTCAACTGAGATATGTATGACTATTGAGAAATCCTCTCAGGGCATCCCTCCAGTGCCTGAGGCGTCTCCCAGTAATGGACCAAAAGAGGCCATTGTCCAGGACAGAATATCTGGGGCGTCTGGCAGGCCTTGAAAATTCGGAGCTGGAGATAGGGACTACCTTGTCTGGGTCTATTCCAGAGTATCTAAGGGTCTGTCTGGCCAGCTCAAACCACGAACAGGATCCCTGATTCGTGAGATGTACTATACCACAGGCCCTCTGCATAGACAGGTCCAGGATGCCCTCAGCCAGGTCTCGTGTATAGGTGGGAGAACCGACCTGGTCATCTACTACCCTCAGGACCTCCTGTCTGCTTGACAGGTCCAGTACTGTCTTTACAAAATTTGGCCCTGCCTCTCCATAGAGCCATGCAGTCCTCACTATCAAAAAATTGCTACCATAGGCCTCTATGGCCTTTTCTCCTTCCAGCTTTGAGGCACCATATATATTTATTGGGCCTGTGGCATCTCCCTCTCTATATGGCCTTCTACTCTCTCCGTCAAAGACATAGTCAGTGCTTATGTGGACCAGCAGGGTGCTGGTCTCCATACAGGCCTCAGCAAGGTTTCTTGCACCTCTGGCATTTACACAAAAGGCCACCTCTGGATTGGTCTCGCAGAGGTCTACTTTAGTAAAGGCAGCACAGTTTACCAGTATGTCTGGTCTGACATTTTTTAGGGCTAAAAGGCAGGACCGAGGGTCTGTGATATCCAGGTCTTCTCTGCCAAATGGGAAACACTCAAACTTTTTTGAAAAGACACGGACGATATCGGTCCCAAGCATACCCCTTGCCCCTGTGACCAATACCCTCTGGTTCATAGGACTGCCTCAGGATACCTTCCATACTGTAATCGGTAATAATCTCGATAAGATCCTGAGATAATACGCCTCCACCAAGACTCATGTGTCCTATACCAGTCTATGGTCTGGCTTATCCCAGAGGCAAAGTCTGTCTTGGGTCTCCAGCCAAGTTCTTGCCTGACTTTGTCAATATCCATTGCATAGCGTCTGTCATGACCTGGTCTGTCTCTCACAAAGGTGATCAGGGACTCAGGTCTATTCAGTGCCGCAAGGATGGTCTTTACTACCCTGAGGTTTGTAAGCTCACACTCTCCGCCCAGGTTATATATCTCCCCTTCTCTCCCATGCTCTAAGACAGTGAGTATGCCTTCACAGTGGTCCTTTACATATATCCAGTCTCTGATATTTTCTCCATCTCCATAGACAGGGAGTGGCCTCCTCTCCAAGGCATTTATCAATGTGAGCGGTATCAACTTTTCTGGGAACTGATATGGGCCATAATTATTAGAACACCTCGTTATGATCACCGGCAGACCATGTGTCTTTGAGGCTGCCCTTACTATAAGGTCAGATGAGGCCTTTGATGCGGCATATGGGCTGTTTGGAAGGAGAGGATCTGATTCCTTAAAGGGGGCCTCAGAGGGACCCAGACTGCCGTATACCTCATCTGTAGATATATGGAGGAAGCATCTGAGTCTCTCTGAGGACCTGGCAGCGTCCAGGAGTACCTGAGTCCCCAGGACATTGGTAGTTATAAAGGGGTCCGCATGGCTTATAGAACGGTCTACATGGCTTTCAGCCGCAAAGTTTACTATCGCATCGACTCTGGAACAGAGCCCTGTGACCAGGTCAGCATCCTCTATACGGCCATGGACAAATCTATATCTGGGGTCTCTGTCTATATCTACAAGATTTTCTGTATTTCCGGCATATGTGAGGGCATCCAGGTTTATAATCTCATAGTCTGTGTTTTCCAGGAGATAGTGTATAAAATTTGAGCCTATAAACCCGCAGCCTCCAGTTACAAGTACCCTCTTCAAATCCATCCTCTGTAATCTCAATAAGGTAACCGCAGTTTCTGTGAGCTGCTATCTTCCTGGGAGTAGACAGGGCGAAGTACCTAAGTGGTGGCCTGCCCTGTCAGGACATATCTAGAGAAGACCAGGGCTACTTTACGTCTTCGAAGTCTGCATCTACTACGTCCTCACCATCTTTTCCAGATGAAGTCCCTCCTCCAGGCCCTGGACCTGCACCTGCCTGAGCACCACCAGCTGAGGCCTGCTGATACATCATCTCAGCCAGCTTATGGGATGCCTGCATGAGTTCATCTTGGGCCCTCTTGATGGCGTCTATATCGGTCCCTTCCATGGCCTTTTTGAGTACCTTGATCTTCTCTTCGATCTGGCTCTTGTTAGAGGCATCCAGCTTGTCGCCAAGCTCCCGAAGGCTCTTTTCTGTGCTGTAGATCAAGGTATCGGCCTGGTTTCGGGCCTCTGCCATCTCCTTATGTCTCTTGTCTTCTTCTTCATGTGCCTTGGCATCATTTACCATCCGCTGAATCTCTTCTTCGCTGAGACCACTTGAGCCCTTGATGGTGATAGACTGTTCCTTGCCAGTTGCCAGGTCTTTGGCAGACACATTGAGGATACCATTGGCATCTATATCAAAGCTGACCTCTATTTGAGGTACGCCCCTCGGGGCAGGTGGAATGCCAGTCAACTCAAATCGGCCAATGGTCTTGTTTGCATAGGCCATTTCACGCTCACCCTGAAGCACATGGATAGTCACGGCAGTCTGATTGTCAGCGGCCGTGGTAAAGATCTGCTTCTTTCGAGTCGGAATTGTGGTATTTTTCTCAATCAGCTTGGTCATGACCTGACCCAGTGTCTCAATACCCAGGGACAGTGGGGTCACATCCAGGAGCAATACGTCCTTGACTTCGCCCTTCAAGACTGCACCCTGGATAGCTGCCCCTATTGCCACTACCTCATCTGGATTGACTCCCTTATGAGGCTCCTTGCCAAATATCTCAGCGACCTTTCTCTGGACCATAGGCATACGGGTCATTCCACCTACCAGGATGACTTCATTTATATCGGCAGCAGTAAGACCTGCATCTCTGAGGGCCGTCTGACATGGACCTGTAACACGGCCAACTAAGTCTTCTACCAAGGCCTCAAGTTTTGCCCTGGTGAGCTTTATAACCAGGTGTTTGGGACCACTGGCATCTGCTGTAATAAAGGGCAGATTGATCTCGGTCTCAGGGGTACTGGAAAGCTCGCATTTGGCCTTCTCTGCTGCCTCTTTCAGGCGCTGAAGGGCCATTCGGTCCTGCCTGAGGTCCAGACCATGCTCCTTTTTGAACTCCTCTGCCAGCCAATCGACTACCCGGAGATCAAAGTCCTCGCCTCCAAGGAATGTATCTCCATTCGTGGCCTTGACCTCAAAGACCCCTTCACCAATCTCTAGAATGGATATATCAAAGGTGCCTCCACCCAGATCAAATACAGCGATCTTTTCCTCTGATTTCTTATCCAGGCCATAGGCCAGGGCCGCTGCCGTGGGCTCATTAATGATACGCAAAACATTCAGCCCTGCAATACGGCCTGCATCTTTAGTGGCCTGGCGCTGACTGTCGTTAAAATAGGCCGGTACAGTGATCACTGCCTCGGCTACCTTCTCTCCGAGATAGTCCTCAGCGGTCTGCTTCATCTTGCCAAGGACTATTGCAGAAATCTCTGGGGCACTATATCTCTTACTGTCTACTTCTACACATGCATCTCCATTTGGGCTCTCGACAATTCTATAGGGCACTATGCCTTTAATTTTTTGGACCTCTGGGTCTGAAAATCTCCTACCGATAAGCCTTTTGACTGCAAAGATGGTCCTCTCTGCATTGGTAACTGCCTGTCTCTTGGCCAACATTCCTACCAGTCGTTCAGCTTTATCCGTGAAGGCTACTACTGAAGGTGTAGTACGCCCACCTTCGGCATTGTTAATGACTTTGGGATCATTTCCTTCCATAATAGCCACACAGGAGTTGGTGGTTCCCAAGTCTATGCCGATAACTTTACTCATATTCAGATTCCTCCTTAAAGATTTCTAGATTATAGCAAAATTCGGGCAAATCTATGTATCTACCCATGCGGAAACAGGAAGTGTCTCATTTTCATCATAAAACTAAGCACTAGTTTCCTCTTGTCCACTATCACTACCTATATTTTTTGATACTATCACCAGGGCAGGCCTCAATACCTTTTCGTGGAGGGTATAGCCTTTTAGGAGATCTTTGATTACTATATCGTCCTCCACCCCTTCCTGTTCTTGTACACTGAGGGCCTCATGCAGTTTTGGATCAAATTTCTTGCCTTCTGCCACAAAGGCCTTGAGACCAAAACGCTCTAAGGTCTTTGTGTAACTCGAGAGAGTCAGTTCTAGCCCTTCAACCAGTTTATCAATATCTCTTGACTCCCTAGCAGTAGCTACAGCCCGCTCCAGGTTGTCCAAAAAAGGCAACAATTCCTTGACAAAGTCCTCTAAGGCAAACTTCAGGTATTCTGTTTTCTCACGTTCAATCCTCTTTTTGAAATTTTCCAGCTCAGCAGCCAGACGTAGGACTTTCTCTTTATACTCTTTGAGCTCTGCCTCCCTGTCTGCCAATTTCTGGGCCAGGTCAGCCCTATTTTTATCTATATTTTCAAGCTCTTTCTCCTTTTCTTCAAGTATTTCCTTCTCCTTTTTATCTCTGTCGTCCATATTCATGATTCCTTGAACCTTTCACTCAAGACCTGGGCGGTGTATTCGACTAAGGCCACTATACGGGGATAATTCATACATAGTGGTCCGACTACACCGAGACTCCCAAGAGGATCGTCCTTTCCAACGTAGGGAGCAAACACCATCCCACACGCTGGCACCTCATCTCCAAGTCCCTCAGATCCAATGAATATCTGTACCCCCCTTGAATCCAGACACCTGTCCAGGAGGGCCAAAAGGGCCTCTTTTTCTTCAAAGGTCTTGAGAAGTGCCCTGATACGTGAGATATCTGAAAACTTCATCTCATCGAGGAGATTGAGTTTTCCATCAATAAAAATCTCTTCTCTATTTGGGCCTTTCTCTCGATCGAGAAGGTCCCTCAAGATAGAATCAAAGGTCTTTTTCTCTTCCTCAAGCTCTTTTAAGATCATAGACCGCAACTCATCCAGAGACACATGGACGAGTCTGCTATTGATATAGCGGGAGAGCCGCTTCAGCTTCTTCCCAGGGATGTCGTGATCAATCTGGAAGAGCCTATTTTGCACCAGACCACTATCAGATACTGTAATGAGAAGGATCAGTCCTGCTCGGATTCGAAAAAACTCCAGATATTTTAAATGTTTACTAATAGGCCTGGGGGCACTGGCTACTGCTGCATGTCCTGAGAAGAAGGCCAGGAGTTGAACGGCCTTCTTGAGTACCCCAACCAGATCACTGCCACTGGACTTAATCATCAAGCCCTGTTCTATAGCCACCTGGTCATCCCATGGCAGGTCTTCTTTCTCTAGGAGGAAGTTCACATAATAACGCAGCCCCATCTCTGTTGGGAGACGTCCTGCCGATGTATATGGCTGAAACAGCAGGCCAATATCCTCAAGGTCGGCCATGTCGTTACGAATAGTAGCAGGACTTAGCCCAAGGTCGGCCTTTTTGGCTACGGTCCTGGACCCTATAGGTTCTGCAGAATCTATATATGCATGGATGATGGTCTTTAGTATCTCACGACTTCGTTCAGATAAATCGATATACTTCATATCCATGAGCAGTCTGCCAGAGCTATCAATCCATAGAATGTTAATGAACAGTAATTCTGAGGACTGACCATGTCAAGCAGTAGCCTTTAGTTTGCGTTCACACCTCAGTGGCATAGGTTGATGCACCTGAATTCTGTGACTATTGAGTCAGCTCTGTGCTATATGTAAATTGCAGATGATCACAAATCAAATACTAAGCAGAGCTAACTCAATAGTATGCCTGTATATCTACTGACTGAGGACCTGTTTTTCCCGCCCCCTGAACTGGCCCGTGAAGACGGGCTCCTGGCGGTTGGTGGAGACCTGAGCCCGCCCAGGCTCTTACTTGCATATCGTCAGGGGATATTCCCATGGTACAATTTTGGAGAGCCGATATTCTGGTGGTCTCCAGATCCCAGGTTGATCTTAGAGCCTGCAGATATCCATGTCTCCAGACGTCTCAAGCGGACTATGCGCCAGGGACGTTTTAAGATTACCCTGGACTGCTCGTTTAGAGATGTGATAAAGGCCTGTGCAGAGGTCAGATTGGAAAGAGGAGAGGATACCTGGCTCACACCAGAGATGATAAAGGCATATACTGCACTCCACGATATAGGAATGGCCCACTCTGTAGAGGCCTGGCAGGGAGATCGGCTGGTTGGAGGGCTTTATGGCATTGGACTCGGCAGGGTCTTTTCAGGGGAATCTATGTTTACTAGAGCCACCAATGCCTCAAAGGTGGCATTTGTGACTCTGGTACAGAGGCTATACAAATGGGGCTTTTCCATGATCGACTGCCAGGTGACTACCAGACACCTCTTGAGTTTTGGCGCAAAAGAGATCCCAAGGTCCCTATTTCTAAAGAGGCTAAAGAGGCTGGTCGATCTCCCTACTGGAGCGCCATCAGGTAAATGGTACTGATACCCTTGTCCCTACTGGTGCAAAAAAGTAACGATCACCAAGTGCACTGTAGAGCCTTGCCCCATTTTTTAGCCCAGTACAGTGGGCAGCTCCCAATCTTTTTATATTGAATTCTCCCAGGGCAGAGAGGGTGTCCTCAAACTGGGCTGGATCTGCAAGGCCCAGGTGGGTGCCACCTATCACTGTATGGATAGGACGACCAGGAAGATTCTCTTGGACATATGTGAGGATATTGATGATCCCTGCATGTGCACAGCCAAGTATTACAAATAGTCCCTCAGGTGTATCTATCACCATAGAGAGGTCATCCAGTAAGGGATCCTGAATCCATCCGGTCTCTGGGTCTTTTAACTTCATGTGTGGGTCTGGAGGTTCAAACGTAGTTACCCTGGGGACTTCACCTGTAAGGAAGATCCCTGGATAGATCTCTGTAAACTTTTTTACCTCGACAAATTTGGCCCCTATACCCTCGAGGTATTCTCTTTTATATCTAAGCCCTATCTCTCTTATGTCCCTGTCTCTTTTATAATAACGGGGGAGAAAGATATCAGGATGGGCATAGACCTCTCTAGGCCCTGACATCCTGAGTACTGCCGGTAGCCCTGAGGTATGATCGTAGTGTCCGTGACTCAGGACTATGGCATTGATAGAGCTCAGTTCTTTCTTTAAAATCAGGCTGTTATTCAATATACCCAGGCCCTGACCTGTATCAAAGAGCAGGCGTTGCAGTCCGGTCTCTACATAGCAAGACCAGCCGTGCTCGCCAATCAGGCCAGGCGGGCCAGGAGAGACACTATTTTCACATATTACAGTAAGTTCTAACTTTGAAGCCATAACATAACCTCCCAAGATTATATCTTACCCTTGACCCCAGTACACTATGTAACTGCATCAGGCACTGGACTAATCTGACTCCAGTCATATTATTAGATTGGTCTGGCAAAGGCCACTCCTTTTTCAATCTTTTCAATGCGGACGCGCAGGACCTCGTTCCTGAGGTCATTGCCTCTCTCAGACCTGATCAATGTAGGGATATAATTAGAGGTAAATCCCCTCCATAGGCCAGACTCTCTTTCTGGCCGCTCTACAAGGCACTTGAGTATCTTTCCTACCTGAGACAGGTAAAAGGCCTGCTTTTTCTCGTTCCCCAGGTCCCTTATTAGACGTCCTCTCTGGGCCTTATCTTCTTTGGAGACTGTAGCACCCATTGCTGCAGCAACAGTCCCTGGTCTTGGAGAAAACGGAAATACATGTACATATGTAATAGGGAGCTCTGATATCAGGCTTAGGGTCTCTTCAAAGGCGGCCTCATCTTCCCTGGGAAATCCTACCAATACATCTGTCCCTATGGCGGCATCAGGCATGGCCCTTCTCAGCTCCATGATTAAATCTCTGTAATAAGAACTGGTGTAATGGCGATTCATCAGGGCAAGTATGGTATCAGAGCCGCTCTGAAGGGGGATATGCCAGTGTGGACAAAAATTTGGGGTGGACCTTGCCCATGATATCATCCCTGGGGTGAGCTCTAATGGACTTATGGAACTCAGGCGGAACCTTACCTGGGGAAAGAGCCTACATAGTCTCTTTAGGAGCTCTAAAAGACAGACCCCTTCTGACAGGTCTCTGCCGTATCTGCCTACATTAATACCCGCAATTACTACCTCTTTTACTCCTTCCTGGACCAATATACCGATCTGTCTCTGTACCATATCAGTTGGAAGACTCCTGCTTCTACCACGTGCATAAGGTATAATGCAATATGTACAGAAGGAATCACATCCATCCTGTATGCGTATAAAGGCCCTGGTCCTTTCTTTCTGGCCTCTTGCAATAAAGGGTGCAATAGCAGTGACCCTTGAGATGTCGCCTATATAGACCTCCAGGCAGTCCCTATGATCCAGGGCGAGGTCTACCAGATGTACCTTTTGGTCATTGCCTATAAGACATGGTGTACCTGGGACAGTATCCAGTATCTCTTGGGCTCCAATCTGGGCATAACATCCAGTGGCTATGATCCGTGCCCCCCTTCGGGACATGGCCAGGTCCCTGAGTATCCTCCTTGAGTGATAGGCTGCCCTTGAAGTAACTGCACAGGTATTTACTATATAGATGTCTGCCTCTTCAGTATGAGGCACTATCTCTGCCCCTCTGGAGGAGAATCCCTCTGCCAGGGCAGCAGACTCGAACTGATTTACTTTGCATCCCAGGGTATAAAAGGCTACTCGCATAGAATTTATGATGGCGTCTTGCAGCGATCCTGTATCTTTTATTGCGATAAAATAGAACAGGTTATTATATAGTATAGTATGGATATCAGGTATCTCTTTTCTGCATCTAAACAGGACATCCCAGTTGGTCCTCATTATCTCAATCGGCCTTTTATGATCTCTCCTGTAGAGAGCCATCCGTGGCTCTCATTAGGAGACTATTTTGAGGCCATCAAGAAATTCATCCTTAGAGATAGTGGAAGGCCATTGTTCAGGATAATCAATGAGCAATTTGACATTGATCTGGGGCATGATGAGGTCGATAAGATATTGATCCGCAGTGAAAAACACGGTGCTCTTTATCATCTGGCCAGTGTAGAGGTCTCTTCAGGTGGACGATCCATAAAGCTGTCTGTAAGTACAGCGGTGTCTGAAGAGGCCAGGGCCTGCCTGAGGCAGGAATTCCATATGCTAAAACTACTAAATGACTGGATTGTCCCTTCTTATCTGCCCAGGCCATATTTTGAAGGAGAGGTAAGGGTCTGTACTGAGAAAGAACCCCTGTGTATGTGTCTTGCAGAGTGGTTTGACGACTATTATGAATGGCATTTCTCTATAGACAGGGCCCAGGATCAGCGGATCTGCATCTGGGACCTAAAAAACGGTTACAGATTTGCATCCAAAAGAGAGGAATATGAGATCTTTAGACAGGCATCAGAGATCCTCACCCTCTACTATAATACCAGGGATTTCAGCCAGATTTATCCCTGGCATCATGCAGCTGGAGACTTTGTAGTGAGAAATAGGGAAGGGACCTTAGACCTCAAGCTCACGACAGTCAGAAGATATGGACCTGTGAAGCTATTTTCTCAAGAGGACACCGATCCCCTGGTCGCTATGATCTATTTTTTTCTAAACCTCTCTGTCAGAATGAGGCTGGACAGATTGGACGGTATAGGCAGGGCGACCTGGGCCGGAGATCTCTCCTTAAAGGCCATTGTCCAGGGCTTTTTTCAAGGCCTCTCTATCATGGAGGCCAATGGTAGGTACCACCTCGGCCGAGTCAGAGATCTCCTCTCCCTGCTCAAGTCCTTTGATCAGCAGGAACTCAAGAGGCTCTTTTATCCGTTGTTGGATCTCTATGCAACAGAGAGCCCAGGGGATCTCTGGCTGATACAGGCCAATCTGGACGGCCATGTCAGGCAGCTCTGTCAAGTCATGCAGGCCTTATAAATTACCAACACCCCAATAAGTAATTGTTGCCTTTCAAGATATATCAAGTTAATTTGTGTCCAAGGAGTCATCTTGTGATGACTCAAGAGGTGTCTTGATGGAACACAGCAATAGACCTATCCTCCTTGCAGTGACTGGAGCCAGTGGGGCCATCTATAGTCTTAAATTTATGGAGATCTTGAGAGATCTGGGGCAAGAGGTACATCTTATTGTCTCAGAGGCAGGAAAATTGGTCTTGAGGCTTGAGGTCGAAGAGGGGGGCTATCAGGCCATGATCCAGATGGCCTATAGGGTCTATAGGCCAGATGACCTTGCTGCAGTTCCAGCCAGCGGATCTAGCAGGTGGCAGGCCATGGTGATACTCCCATGCACAATGGGGACCCTGGCCTCTATAGCCCATGGGTTCAGCCAGAATCTGATCCATAGGGCAGCCGATTGCTTTCTCAAAGAACACAGGCCCCTTGTCCTGGTCCCCAGAGAGACCCCTCTTAATCGAACCCACCTGCGAAATATGCTGCTGGCACAAGAGGCAGGGGCCTTGATATATCCTGCCATGCCTGGCTTTTATTCCAGGCCCAAGGACATAGATGAGATGGCATCTCTCTTTGTCGGCAAGTTGATAGAATTTATTGGCTTCAGGGTAGATGGCCTAAGGGTATGGGATGGTAAAATTGATAGATAAAGGGACAAAGCCATCGATTCTTCAAGTAGTTGAGTTATTGATTTTGAGGCTCAGGATACTGCTTGAGATGATAAAATTTGAGCATACTCTCTTTGCCCTGCCCTTTGCATATATAGGTGCCTTTCTGGCAGCCAAGGGCCTTCCAGACCTCTGGACATCTGCCTGGATATTGGTGGCCATGGTCGGGGCCAGGACGGCTGCAATGACCTTTAATCGTATAGTAGATCTGCCTTTTGATGCAAAGAATCCACGCACAAGAGACAGGGCGCTCCCAAAGGGATCTGTCAGTCCCAGGGATGCCTGGATTATGGTGGTGGTGTCTGCAGGGCTGTTCTTTTTGGCAGCCTATGAGTTGAACCGATTGGCCTTTATCCTCTCTCCGATTGTCTTGCTGGTCTTACTCTGTTATTCCTATACCAAGAGATTTACCTCCCTGTCTCACCTCTTTTTGGGCCTCTCTCTTGGCATTGCCCCTATTGGTGGATGGATTGCAGTGAGGGGAGGCATAGAGATCCTTCCCTTTGTCCTGGGCATGGGTGTACTCTTTTGGGTAGCAGGGTTTGATGTATTATATGCCTGTATGGACAGAGAGTTTGATCAGAGAGAGGGCCTATATTCTATACCGGCAAGACTGGGGATCAGAAGGGCCTTTTGGATATCAGACCTCTTTCACTTTGTGGCCTTTGTGGTCTTTCTCCTGGTAGGTATCATGGCACACCTCAATTGGATATACTATCTGGGTATCCTGGTCACCTCTGTCCTTATGGTAATGCAGAGATTGGTAGTCAGCCCTGATGACCTCTCACGGATGAATATGGCATTTTTTACCCTCAATGGGGCCATAAGTATGGTCCTGTTCTTTGCAACGGCTGCATCTCTCATTAGTTCTTGAGCCCTCAGCAAGAGTATATGCCTTGCAGAAGACGAGATCCGACATATTGGCTGATGTTATAGGACAGGTCCAGATCTGTCCTGATGTCTTTCTTCTCACCTTAAGGGCAGACGAGATTGCAGAGGCCGCATCTCCAGGCCAGTTCTGTATGGTCGAGGTAAGATCTCATGGGGACATGGACCCCCTGCTCCGTCGCCCCCTGTCTATCCATAGAGTAGTTGGGGGAGGGGAGATAGAGTTTCTCTATCGTGTTGTGGGCCATGGCACATATCTACTCTCGCAGCACTGCCCTGGAGATAGACTATACGTACTTGGTCCCCTAGGTCATGGATTCCAGATAGTCCCAGGATGCCCGGCCATCCTGGTAGGGGGTGGGCTGGGGTCTGCCCCACTCCTCTTTTTGGCCGAGGAATTGGCCAGGGACATGGTAACTGTGATCCTTGGTGCACCTACAAAAGAGGAACTGCTGTGTGTGGAGCAATTTACTGCCATTGGTCATCAGGTCCTATTGGCCACTGAGGATGGGAGCATGGGCAGGCATGGCCTGGTCACAGACGTCCTGTCTGAGGTCCTATCGCATGGACCTGATCCCAGGTCCTGTATATTTACCTGTGGCCCCTGGCCCATGATGAGGGCAGTGTATGACATGGCACATAAGAGGGGGCTTTCGTGCCAGGTATCGCTGGAGGCCAGGATGGCATGTGGTATAGGTCTGTGCCTGGGCTGTGCAGTCCGGCGCCAGGACGGTCAGGGCTATCTGCACGTCTGTACAGAGGGACCTGTATTTGATGCAGAGAGGGTATCTTGGGAGCCCAGGCAGTGATTGCACCAGACCTCTCAACCAATATAGGCCCCTTGAGACTGAAGAACCCGGTACTGCTTGCATCTGGGACCTGTGGTTACGGAGAGGAGTTGAAGGATCTCCTGGACCTGAATCAGTTAGGGGGGATCATTGTAAAGGGCATCTCCATCAGGCCCAGGCCAGGAAATCCCCCCCCACGTCTGGCAGAGACCCCATGTGGCCTCTTGAACTCCATAGGGCTTGAAAATATCGGCATAGAGAGGTTTATCAGGGAAAAGCTCCCCTGGCTGCAAGGGCTAAAGACCTCTGTAATCGTCAATATCTTTGGAGAATCGACAGGAGAATATGCTGAGATGGCAAGGAGGCTCGATGGCGTAACTGGTATCCAGGCCATTGAGGTAAATATCTCTTGTCCAAATGTAGATGGGGGAATTGTATCTGGTACAGATCCAGAGGCAGCAGCAGGTGTGACCCGTGCTGTCAAAAGGTCTACGGATCTCCCTGTAATAGTAAAGCTCTCACCGAACGTGACAGACATCACTAAAGTGGCCCAGGAAGTGGCCTCTGCAGGGGCAGACGCCATTTCTCTGATAAATACCGTCCTGGGCATGGCCATAGACGTCAGATCCAGACGCCCATGCCTGGCAAGGATATTTGGAGGACTCTCTGGCCCGGCCATCAAGCCCATAGCCCTGCGCATGGTATGGCAGGTAGTAAGGTCTGTGGACATCCCTGTGATAGGTATTGGTGGAATCAGTACCTATGAAGACGCCCTGGAGTTCTTAATGGCCGGGGCAAAGGCCATAGAGGTCGGAACGGCCACCCTGGTCCAGCCGAGCAGTGCAGAGAATATACTGGCCGGCATAAGGACCTACATGGAGAGCAATGGTCTGCACAGGATAGGAGACCTCCATCTCCATATTTAACAATACTATCTAAGCGTTTACATCCTATGCTCTGAAATCCTGAAAAAGGCTACGCTGGCTATCTATCCGAGGGGATAAATCCCTTTGGTTCATATCCTGGATTAAGGTGATATATCCCAGGCAGATTACGGTACTGCTCATCAAAATCGAGGCCATAGCCCACAAGGAATCCACGTGGGATATCAAAGCCAATGTAATCCACATCTATAGGGACCTGCCTCCGTTCCTTTTTGTCAATCAGACAACAGATCTTGACTGATGCAGGGCTGTGGAGTTCGAGGAGCTCTTTCAGATACTTGAGGGTATAGCCAGTGTCTACTAAGTCCTCTACAACCAGGACATCCCTGTCCTTGATGTCGAGTTCTATGTCTTTAGTGATACTTACCTTGCCTAATGACTCTGTCTGAGAGCCATAACTGGCCAGGCGTACAAAATCGATCTGCAGGGGATTTTTGATATGTCTGGAGAGGTCTGCAGTAAAAATGAAGGCGCCTTTAAGTATAGCAATGACTACCAGAGAGCGCCCCATGTAGTCCCTTGAAATCTCTTCTCCTAACTCCTTTACCCTGGCCTGAATGGTCTCAGGTGACAAGATCTCCTTAAGTTGATCATCTCTATGCAAGATCAATCTCCTTTCAGATCTACAAATAAATCAACATAAAAAGAAAGGAAGACGTCATGAACCACTTGACCTGGACGTAAGCGTTCACACCCCTGCACCAGCTATGTTCCTTATGTCTGAAAGACTACTGGTGGCCCTTCAGGGTCTCTCTCTTCTATCTGACCAATGACATAGGCCTGTTCCTCAAGGGCATGGATCTGAAAGAGTATATCCTGTACGTCTGCCTCATGTACTATGAGGATCATGCCTATACCACAGTTAAAGATACGGAACATCTCTTCCTCAGGGATCTTACCCTTCTCCTCTAGGAATCGAAATATAGGCGGGACTGGCCAACTCCCTTTTTTGATTACTGCCTTGCAGGTCTTTGGGAGTATCCTGGGTATATTGTCCAAAAAGGCACCGCCTGTGATGTGTACCATCCCACTGATGTGTCTCTGCTGTTTGAGCAGGTGGCCGATTACTCTGGAATATATCTTTGTGGGTGTGAGGAGTATTTCACCCAGGCTCTGATCTCCAATCTCTGGTATCCTGTCTGAGACAGTAAGGCCCAGTTCCTCAAAGAAGATCTTGCGTACCAGAGAAAACCCATTGCTGTGGAGCCCACTTGATGCCAGGCCTATGATTGCCTGTCCCATGCCTATCTCTGATCCATCTATGATCTTGTCTCTGTCTACTGCCCCCACAACAAATCCAGCAAGGTCATAGTCATTCTCTGCATAGACCCCTGGCATTTCAGCGGTCTCGCCTCCAATAAGGGAGCAACCTGCCTCTTTACACCCATCTGTAATCCCCCTTATGACATCGACTGCTGTCTCAGGCTTCAGCCTTCCAGTAGAAAAATAGTCCATAAAAAACAGGGGTTGGGCACCGCATACCAGTATGTCATTGATACACATGGCAACGAGATCGATCCCTATTGTCTCATGCCTGTTGGACAGGACAGCAATCTTAATTTTGGTCCCTACCCCATCAGTGGAGGATACCAGGACAGGCTGATGGTAGCGTTCAAGATCGAGGGCAAAGAGACCTGCAAAGCCACCGATCTCTGTGAGCACTCCATGCTTAAAAGTAGAAGAGACCATAGGCCTTATAGTCTCTATCAGCTCCATTGCCTTGTCTATATCTACCCCTGCCTGGGTATATCGTGTGTTGCCTTTCATATTTTACCTCTTCTGCTCGGCTATTTGTAAACTCTATATGCTCAGAAGTCAATCACAGGACAGAA
>JALTHG010000079.1 GCA_027004715.1 Deltaproteobacteria bacterium | reverse complement strand
ATGGGGAACTATGGAAAAAGACAGAGATTTGACTAGTTGTCTGAGGCAGGGGTTGGGGTTTGCTTTTTTTGTGGTCCTTCTGGTTGCCTTCTCTGTTTCGGCGTTTGCAGGGATAGATACCCCATATGGGAAGCTGGATATCAGGACCAGGACCAGGTATCGTGTCCAATGGTCAAATCCCCCAAACACCAAAATGGTGCCTGATGATTCCAGTGACCAGGACTTTGAAGAACAGATAGGGGTGGACTGGGACTGGGCAGAAAAGGGGATTTCCTCCCATTTACTCGGTGTATACCGCAAGGACCTGGACGGCACACCAGAAGGCTCTGTATTTCAGGACTACACAGATGTCTGTAATCCCCATAGGCAGATGGTGCAGCTCTATTATGGATATCTGGAGTTCAATAAGGTAATTCCCAACTATGATATAAGGCTGGGGCGTCAGTATGTCTTTGGGGCCCAAAATAATAATATCCAGCTCGATGGCGTATGGGTCAGGGGTGACAGGCCCTTTAATCTCGACTGGTTGAGTTTTGAGGCCTATGGTGGAGCACCTGCACAGCCCTACAGCAATTTGAGGAAAAATGGCATAGGCGGTCTCAATCTGGAGTTTTATCCGATGAAGAACCTGGTCCTCCATGCCGATTCCACCTTTTATGAGGATAATTCATGGGAGGTCTATGGAGACTGGCGTCCCTATCCAAATCTCAGGACAGATGCACACCTGGCATTCATCAATTATCATCCCAGATATGCCTATCTCAATGTGGTAGATGATATCGAGTATACAGGTACCACATTTGGTCTCAAATTTTACAGGAATTTCGAGGTCCATCAGAATTCGGAGTTCATCCTTGACTGGCAGTCTCCTCAAAGGGACCTTGGCAAAGACATAAAGAGGCTCTACCTCACCAGGGAACAGCCATATTACCAGTTTGATATCTCACTCAGTCAGCAGGTACCCACCCAGAAAGGCCTGGCCATTTTCTCAAGGATTGGGGTCAGAAGGCTTATGGACAAGGACGATGAAGACCTCTATTCCACAGACTTCTTTAGCGTGACTGGCGGAGTCTCCATTGATGAGTGGCTCAATCTCAAGGGTTTTCATTGCTCTGTGGGTGTAACCAGGTGGAAGGAGCAGAGGCATACCTACTATGAGGCAAAGTCTGTCTCCTTTTTTGCAGACCTGCGCCAGGAGATCTTTAAGCGGTGGACAATCGCAGGCGGTTATTACTATAAGAGCGAAGACGTAAACAGCTTTATTGAGAGCGAGGCCGCGCGCAATTATTACGCCTCGATCCGCTATCATATGAGTGAAAACAGATGGGCCGAGCTCAAGTATGAATACGAAAGAGATGACTATTACAAGGAGTTCGGCATCAGTGACCTGAACAGCCTCACGGCCACAGTTTACTTCAGGTTTTAACCATGGTGCTTAAGAGATTGAGATCAGAGGATAGGGATATGGAAAAGATAAAATCAATAGCCATATTGATAGCACTGGTGGTAATTTCAGGTCTTGTCTTGGTAGGCTGCAAGAAAAAAGAGGAGGCTCTCAAGTTCAACCATCGCCTCCATGTCCAGGAAGTTGGGATGCGGTGCAGCGACTGTCATTTCCCTGGCAAGGATGGAAAGATGGGGAATCCTGGCATGGATAAATGCAATGAATGCCATGAAATTGATGTAAAACATCCTTCAGATGCCTGTCTTATGTGCCATTCTAAGAGTTCCCTTAATGGCCATAAGAAGGCAGGAGAGGTAATGCCTGAGAAACCAAAGAGTTATGCTGACCTGATATTTACACATGAGGCCCACGAGGGGGTTACCAAGTGTACTGATTGCCACAAGGGCATTGATAAAGTAAAGAGGCTCAAGAATATAAAATGGCCTGACATGCTTACGTGTGAGAGGTGTCATAATGGAAAAAAGGCACCGATGGATTGTGATGTCTGTCATACAAAGATCCGGAAGGATGTAGCCCCTGAGAGTCATCATGGTGACTGGACCATGCAGCATGGCCCTGCAAGCAGGTTTGACAAGTCCTGTCAGTACTGTCATGAAGGTCAGAATCATTTCTGTCAGGATTGTCATCTGACCCACAGGCCGAAAGATCACATATTCAACTGGAAGACCACGCAGCATGGCGAGGAGGCCACCCACGACAGGAGGTCTTGTGCCGTCTGTCACCCTGCATCCTACTGCTCTGATTGCCACAGGAGGGAGAAACCCATTTCTCATGC
>JALTHG010000078.1 GCA_027004715.1 Deltaproteobacteria bacterium | reverse complement strand
AAAAAGGCAAAAGAAGAGGCACCCAAGGTAAAGACTGTGGTACGCCGAAGGCACCGGGTAATTCATCTCAAGAAGATCGTGCCCCCAAAGAAGACACAACCTGAAGAGGTCCCTGTTGAAAGGCCTGAAGAGGTGCCTACAGTCAAGCCACAGGAAGAGGCCGAGCCAGAGAGTGCTGGAGTGAGCGTACTGCATCCAGAAGAAGAGGGGGAGATAACACCTGAAGAGGGGGCCGCTGTCTCAAAGATAGGGCGCGAGCAGGCAATAGAGAGAGCTCAGAGAGGAGGGGCTACAACAGAGGCCAGGACCACAACAGAGGAGATACCAAAAAGGCCTGAGCTGCCAACTGAGCCCAGGCTCAGCTCTCCAAAGAGCTTTGTAAAGATCCTTGATCGGCCCAGGATAGAGCTCTCTCAGTTAGAGACCAGGACTGGCTCCAGACAGTTACCTCCTGAGCATGTGCCTAAAGTCCAGCAAGAGCTTCTTCCTCCTGTCGATATCCCAGTAGTCCCTAAAAAGAAAAAGAAAAAGAAAGGCAAGAGAATAGTCCAGATATCAGAGCTGGAGGGACCCCCCAGGAGGCGTCGTAGCGCCCTCAAGCATAAGGGAAAGCAAGACAGGTTCTCTGAAAGGACGAAAGATATCAGGCCACAGGGCCATAAGAAGGCAAAGAAAGAGACATCTAGTTTTGTCCCGACACCACCTAAGGCCATCAAACGCAGGTTTGCCATTTATGAAACCATTCAGGTAATGGAGCTTGCCAAACGGATGGGAGTCAAGGTAGGAGAGGTCATATTGACCCTCATGGATCTAGGCGTAATGGCCACAGCCAATCAGTCTATTGACTATGACGTGGCCAGTATCGTGGCATCCCAATTTGGCTATGAACTGGAGAAGAAGGCCGTGGCCGAGGACATGGTCCATATAGAAGAGGTTGGTGGCGGCAGGCCTGTCAGCAGGCCTCCAGTCGTCACGGTCATGGGCCATGTAGATCATGGAAAGACCACACTTCTGGATGCAATCCGTAAGGCAGATGTGGCATCTAAAGAGGCTGGGGGCATTACCCAGCGCATAGGTGCATATCATGTTACGCTCTCTTCTGGTCAAGAGGTGGTCTTTTTGGACACCCCTGGTCATGAGGCATTTACTGCCATGAGGGCGCGTGGGGCCAAGATAACTGATATTGTGATCCTCCTGGTGGCAGCAGATGATGGCGTGATGGCCCAGACCCGTGAGGCCATAGATCATGCAAGGGCAGCCGGGGTCCCCATCATTGTAGCAATCAACAAGATTGACAAGCCAGGGGCAGACCCAGAGAGGGTAAAGAGAGAGCTTGCCAAAGAGGGATTAGTACCAGAGGACTGGGGTGGAGATACTATCTACATTAATATCTCTGCCAAGAAGAAGATAGGGATAGAAGAGCTGCTTGAGATGGTAGCCCTTCAGGCCGAGGTCCTGGAACTCAAGGCAGATCCTAATCGGCCTGCCAGGGGTCATGTAGTAGAGGCAAGGCTTGATAAGGGCTGTGGTCCTGTAGCGACCCTGTTGGTTGCAGAAGGGACCTTACATATAGGTGATGCCCTGGTCTGTGGGACATATCATGGCAGGATAAGGGCCATGTTCGATGACAAGGACAGACCACTAAAGACCGCTGGACCCTCAATTCCTGTAGAAGTTCAGGGTCTGTCTGGTGTACCAGAGGCAGGCAATGAGTTCTTTGTCTTGTCTGACGATAAAAAGGCCAGAGAGGTGGCTGAGTATCGTCAACAACAGGCCAGAGAGCTCGAGCTGGCCAAGACTGCCAGGGTAAGCCTGGAGAATGTATTTGATAAACTACAGGAAGAGGAGTTAAAGGGACTCAATGTGATACTCAAGACCGATGTCCAGGGTTCTATAGAGGCCCTATCAGAGGCCCTTCTCAAACTCAGCACGCAGGAGGTCAAGGTAAATATAGTCAGGACTGGCATTGGATCTATCACTGAATCAGATGTCTTACTGGCATCTGCCTCAGATGCCATCATTATAGGTTTCAATGTAAAACCCGGTCCCCAGGCAAGGGCCCTGGCTGACCAGGAACAGGTAGAGATCCGCTTTTATAATGTCATCTACCACGTCATAGAAGACCTCAAGAAGGCCCTGGTGGGGATGTTGGAACCTGTCTATAAGGAGAAGGTCCTTGGACGTGCTGAGGTGCGAGATCTCTTTCATGTTGCCAGGGTCGGTACTGTGGCAGGAAGTTATGTGCTGGAAGGCGCAATACAGAGAAATGCTCAGGCCAGGCTCTTGAGAGACAATGTGGTAATATACACCGGCAGCATAGCATCTCTTCACCGTTTTAAGGAGGATGTGAAAGAGGTTCAGGCCGGGTATGAATGTGGGATCGGCCTCAAAAAATTCAATGATATCAAAGTAGGAGATATAATAGAGACCTATCTGATGGAAGAGATTACCCCAGTCCTTGGAGAACCTGGTGATGGTGGTAGGAATAGTCAGACTCAGCCTTAGGCTCCCTGAAAACCATTCGCTAAAAGGGAAACGGCGGGTACTAAAGGCCCTTATTGGACGGGTGAGCGCCCATTTCAATGTGGCCATATCAGAGACAGATCTGCACGATGTATGGCAACGCTCAGAGATAGGGATCTCTGTTGTAGGAAATAGCCAGCCTGTAATCAATTCCATCCTGGACAAGGTCCTGGATTTTATAGATAGGACCTGCCTGGTAGAGGTAATTGAGTCAGATATAGAGATTGTACATCTGGGTAAATAGTATCTGGACAGAGACTGAGATACTATCTCGAATTCTAAGGAAGACTGAGATGGCACATGGGTTTTCTCGCTCTAGGCGCATAGCTAATCTCCTCAGGGAGGAAATGGCCCGCATGTTGTTTGGGGAGATAAAGGATCCGAGGGTCCATGGATTAGTGAGTGTGATAGACGTAAAGGTCTCAGAAGACCTCCGGAAGGCAGTCTTTTTTGTATCGGTCTTTGGAGGTGCTGCTGAACAGGAGTCAGTATTAGAGGGACTGAATAGTGCCAGGGGCTTTATCCAATATACCCTGGGCCACCGTCTTGATCTGAGATGGGTACCTGAAGTCCACTTTGAGCTAGATCGGACCCTGGATAGTCAGGAGAGGATAGAGAGGCTCCTTGCCAGCATATAGTCTCGTGGTGACAGTTATGGCAGCTAAGATAGACATGGCAGAGAGCCTACCCGGAGATACCAAGACCCTGGAGGCCGTTATGGAGCTCATTTCTAAGGCCGATCGCTTTCTCCTGACCTGCCATGTCAAGCCAGATGGAGATGCACTGGGCTCACTACTGGGACTGGGTCTTGCTCTTATGGGCAGGGGAAGGGATGTGACCCTATTCACAGAGGAGCCTGTGCCGTATAAGCTAGGCTTCTTGCCAGGCACTGAATATATAGTCAATGAGGCCCCAGATCCCCTGCCTCCAGGGACCACACTGGTTATCCTGGACTGCAATGAGCCTTCCAGGATAGGGAGATATGGACAGAGGTTCATAAACCAGGCCTCTTCTATCCTTGTCCTGGATCATCACCTGAGCCGTGGACCATCTCCTGGACAGGACATCTCTGGGGACCATCCCTATATCAGATGTATACTCCCGGACGTCTTTGCAGCAGCGGCCCTGGTATTCTGGGTCCTTAAGGGGCTCGGATGGCCTATATCCAGAGATATTGCCACCAATCTCTATACAGCCATACTCTCAGACACTGGTAGTTTTCGTCATAGCAATACAAACAAGACGACCTTTGAGATGGCCGGTGAACTCGTGGGTTATGGTGTAGACCCCTATTTTGTGGCAAACATGCTCTATGAAAATCATCCCCTGTGTAGGCAACATCTCCTGGCCATGGCATTAGATACCATTGAGATAAGAGGCCATGGCAGGATAGGCCTTATCCAGGTCACACCAGAGATGTTTCGTGCCAGTGGGGCTACAGAGCAGGATACAGAAGACTTTGTAGGACATGTCCGCTGCATAGATACAGTGGAGATTGCCATATTTATTAAAGAGGCCCGTGCAGGGCAGGTCTCTGTCAGTCTGAGGTCAAAGTCCTCTTTTAATGTGGCAGAACTGGCAAGAGAATTTGGGGGTGGAGGACACTTCCATGCAGCTGGCTTCCGCACCTCAGGGACGGCATCCGATGTAAGGGCCGCCCTCTTAGAGAGATTGGATGCCTATTTTGGTGACTCTGAGGAAACAGATGTATAATGGCGTTCTGGTAATAGACAAACCGTCTGGATATACCTCCTTTCAGATAGTCCAGGCAGTCCGCAGGAAGCTCGGCATTAAAAAGGTTGGACATGCAGGTACACTCGATCCGCTTGCCACAGGGGTATTGCCTGTATGTCTGGGGCCTGCCACAAAGATCGTCCAGTTTATCATGGCAGGGCACAAGATATATCAAGGCAGTCTGATCCTTGGGGTAACTACTGACACATATGATGCAGACGGTAAGATTACAGGGCAGATGCCCCTGCCCTATGGCCTTGATATGGTCTCTATCCAGAGGGCAGCCAGAGGGCTTACTGGCACGCTCTTACAGGCACCTCCACCCTTCTCAGCGGCCAAATATCATGGAAGGCCCTTATATAAGTTTGCAAGGCACGGGAGGATGATCCAAAAGGCAGGCAGGCCTGTGGATGTATTTTCTTTTGATATCCTTGGGATAAGGCTGCCAGAGGTCGATTTCAGGGTACACTGTTCAAAGGGTACCTATGTGAGGTCTCTGGTCCATGAACTGGGTATAAGACTTGGTTGTGGGGCCTATCTGGTGGGCCTCTGCAGGACTCAGAGTGGGCCCTTCAATATCAGACAGGCCATAGGTCTCGATACACTAAACAGATATATAGAAGGCAAGAAGGCCTCAGAGGTCATTATCCCTGTCGATAAGGCGCTGTCTCATATCCCTGCTGTGCAGATAGACATAGAGATGGCAAGAGATCTGAGAAAGGGGCGTCCCATCCTGATAGACAGGGTCAGAAAGGTCTTAAGAGAGCAGGTTATCAGTCCAGGCCATAGAGATTTGCCTTACCTGCGTCTCCTCTTATCCAGACCTGGGAATGAAGATCTGGTCTGTATAGCGAAATGGCCTGGAACAGAGAAGACAGATGGTGGACAGGGGTTCTTGGAAACCATAAAGATATGGCATTGAGAATAGGCCTTGACCAGCTTATCAATAGGTTGGGGCCCATCTTGATAGATTACTTATATTACTTTATTTTTAAGGAGGGGAAAAGCAGTGGTTCTGGATCCAGAACGTAAAAAAGAGATTATAGAGACTTTCCAGATTCATGGGACCGATACAGGGTCTCCTGAAGTCCAAATAGCCTTGTTGACTTCTCGTATTGGCTATCTCACCGAACACTTTAAGGTCCACAAAAAGGACCATGCATCGAGACGTGGGCTATTGAGACTCGTTGGCCGGAGGAGGAGACTGCTTGACTATCTCAAGAGTCGAGATGTAGGACGATATAGAAAGATTATCCAGGAACTCGGGATTCGGAAATAGTCAATCAATAGATATGCTGCACAAGTGAGGAAGACACAATTTGATAACCAAATTAGAGACACAGATAAACAATATGCCCTTTTCTTTAGAGACAGGGCGTCTGGCCAGACAGGCCAATGGTGCAATTCTGGCCAGTCTGGGAGAGACCATGGTCTTGGTGACGGCAGTGACCTCTGGTCAGGAGAGAGAGGGGATGGACTTCCTGCCACTCCTGGTAGATTATCAGGAGATGTTCTTTGGATCAGGTCGTATACCTGGGAACTACTTTCGGAGGGAAGTTGGAAGACCTAGTGAAAAAGAGACCTTGACCTCACGGCTTATAGACCGTCCACTTCGTCCCAGATTCCCTGCAGGATATAATTATGATACCCAGGTAATCGCAACCGTACTCTCCATAGATACAGAGATTGACCCGGATGTAGTGGCGATCACTGGGGCATCTGCCGCGCTTTGCATCTCAGATATCCCGTTCAATGGCCCTATTGCCTGTGTAAGGGTAGGAAGAGTAGGGGGGGATTTCATAGTCAATCCCACTAAGAGTCAGCTCTCTGATTCAGATATAAACCTCGTTGTTGCCGGTACAAGAGATGCCATAATTATGGTGGAGGGTGGAGCCCTCATGGTCCCGGAGCAGGAGGTGCTGGATGCCATCCTGTTCGGTCATAAGGCCCTGATACCCCTGCTCGATCTCCAGGATGAACTGATAAAGAGGGAAGGTAAGCCAAAGATGGTCATTCCTGAACCTGTCTTAGATCCTGAACTTATAGATAAGGTCAGGGAGCTTGCCTATGAAGACATGTATAAGACCATACAGGTACCTGGCAAGATAGATCGCAATAGGTCCAAAAAGCTCCTCAAGTCAGAGGTCCAGGAGAAACTGGCTGCCTCTTATCCAGGACGAGAGAGAGAGATAACAAGTGCTCTGGAGGACCTTGAGAGAGAGCTGGTGAGGTCCATGATCGTGAGAGAGAGACGTCGGATTGACGGCAGGAAATATGACGAGGTAAGGCCGATTTCCTGTTCTGTAGGAGAGCTTCCACGCACCCATGGTTCAGCAGTCTTTAGCCGTGGAGAGACCCAGGTCTTGGTTGCGGCAACCCTGGGCTGCTCTGAAGATGAGCAGAGAATCGAGTCCCCTGGTGGAGAGATCTATAAACACTTTATGTTGCACTACAACTTTACACCTTACAGTGTAGGTGAAGTCCGGCCCCTGAGGGGACCTGCACGGAGGGATATCGGTCATGGGGCACTGGCAGAGCGGGCACTGGCTGGGGTAGTCCCTCCAGTAGATAAATTCCTCTATACCATTCGCGTTGTCTCAGATGTCCTGGAGTCTAATGGCTCTTCTTCTATGGCTACTGTCTGTGGGGGGACCCTTGCCATGATGGATGCCGGCATCCCTATCCAGGATATGGTGGCAGGTGTAGCAATGGGCCTTATAAAAGAAGGCGATGAGGTCGTTATACTCTCTGACATCCTTGGGGATGAAGACCACCTGGGAGATATGGACTTCAAGGTGGCAGGTACAGACAAGGGGATTACTGCCCTACAGATGGATATCAAGATCTCTGGGATCAACAGAGAGATATTGAGCAGGGCATTGATGCAATCAAGAGATGCAAGGCACTTTATTTTAGGTAAGATGAGAGAGGTGATAGACCACCCCAGAAAGGAGCTCTCCTCATATGCGCCCAGGATCGTCAGTCTCAACATCAATCCTGAAAAGATTCGAGACCTCATAGGCCCTGGAGGCAAGAATATACGCGGCATAATAGCCGAGACCGGAGTAAAGATAGACGTAGATGATTCAGGTCAGGTAAATATCTTTTCCTGTTCAGAAAAGGCATCCAGAGAGGCCATCAAGAAGGTAAAAGACCTCACAAAAGAGGCCAAAGTCGGCGAGATATATCTCGGAATCGTAAAGAAGATCGTAGATTTCGGTGCATTTGTTGAGATATTGCCTGGCGTTGATGGCCTTGTGCATATCTCACAACTCGACAACTACCATGTACAGAGTGTAAAGGACGTACTCAGGGAAGGCGAGAAGGTTCGGGTAAAGGTCATAGATATAGATCAACATGGCAGGATCAGACTCAGCCGCAAGGCCGCCATGAGACAACAGGGGACCAATAACAGGAGATGAAACAGGAGTATTATAAATCCACCTTGCCAAACGGCGTGAGGGTGCTCAGTGAATATATCCCCAATGTCTGTTCTGTCTCAGTAGGGATATGGGTTACAGTAGGTTCCAGGCATGAAGGGCCCAGGGACCCTGGCATCTCCCACTTTATTGAGCACATGATCTTTAAGGGGACTGAACAGCGCACTGCCCTGGATATTGCAAAGGCATTTGATCAGATGGGTGGTTTTTCTAATGCCTTTACCTCCAAGGAGACTACCTGTTTCTATGCAAAGGTACTGGATTCCCAGCTCGACAGGGCCTTGGAGCTCTTATCTGACATACTCCTCCATTCCAGGTTCGATGAGATAGAAGTAGAGAGAGAACGCCAGGTAATACTGCAAGAGATCGGCATGCTTGAAGACTCTCCAGATGAACTCATCCACGAACTCTTTAGCAGGTTCTATTGGTCTGGGAATGGTCTGGGGAGGTCTGTCCTTGGGACCCCTGAAAGTGTCCGGGGTATAAGTCCTCAAGACCTGAGGGATTATGTCAATAAAAACTATGTAGGTCACAATATCCTGGTCGCTGCAGCAGGAAATATCAGACATGAGTCGTTTGTGGCCAGAGTGGGTGAGCTCTTTAGAGAGATATCTCCTGAGGGGTCTTCTCCATCACATTCTACTCCTGAACCCCACCTGGGGAGCCAGTTTTTCCATAGGGACCTGGAGCAACTACATATATTAATAGGGTGCAGTGGGCCGTCTTCTCCAGACCCCAGACGCTATCATGCCCTCTTACTGAATGTCATCCTGGGTGGCTCTATGAGCTCCAGGCTATTTCAGGAGATAAGAGAGAAGAGGGGGCTTGCCTATTCTGTCTACTCCTTCCTCTCTTCGTTCCAGGATACCGGGATGCTGGGTATCTATGCAGGGACCTCTCCGAGTAAGGCCTCGAGCGTAGTAGAGCTGATACAGAGAGAGGTACATAGGCTTGCAGATCGACCTCTAGGCCCTGCTGAGCTCAGGGCGGCCAGAGACCACATAAAGGGCAGTCTATTTCTCTCTGCCGAGAATACAGAGACTCGCATGACGCATCTTGCCAGGAGTGAAATCACACTGGGCAGGTCTGTTACCTATGATGAGGTGATCCGCTCTATTGATGCGGTCACTCCAGATGACATCCAGCAGATGGCCAGGAGCTGCCTGGAGAATGGATATGCCATGGTCTGTCTTGGTCCAATAGGCGACAGAGACAGAGAGGAGTGTGAGAGGATCATCTCAAGGACATAAGCAAGGTGTCTGTATCTGTTCAAATAAAGCGCCTCCCACATGCATTGGGGCTTTCTCTTCCAAGGTACATCACTGAGCAGTCCTCAGGCATGGACCTGGCTGCGGCGATACAACACGATATAGCCCTTGCTCCAGGAGAGAGGGCTGTCGTACCTACAGGCCTCACAGTAGCCCTGCCAGATGGCTATGAGTTTCAGATTCGGCCCAGGAGTGGCCTTGCCATCAAGAGGGGACTCACAGTGATAAATGCACCTGGTACAGTAGATGCGGATTACCGTGGTGAGATCCAGGTGGGACTCATCAACCTTGGACAGGAGACCATTGTTATAAAGAGGGGACAGCGTATAGCCCAGATGGTCCTCTCCAAGACCTGGAAGGCGGCCTGGCAAGAGGTGGCATCATTACCTGATACACCTAGAGGCAGAGGTGGACTGGGTCACACTGGGACTTCATGAGTCAGTTCAGGTGCTGTTCAACCCCTCCTGTTGAACCGTCTACGTCCCCGGCAGGGTGGCATTTGAATGTGAACGGTTAAGGAGGGGTATTATGGGCTTATATCACGATAGTACTATACCTCTAGGGCACTGGACATCAGATCACCTACCACCTTGCTGAATCTCGAAGGATTTTCTACCTTGCCTCCCTCACCTATCACTGCTATATCAAACAAGAGATTGATATAGTCTTTTAGGACTGGATTATCTTTGTCTTTTTCAAATAAGGCCTTCATCTTGGCAAAGACTGGGTGATCTGTATTCAGCTCTAAGACCCTCCTCAGCTCTGGGAGCTTCTGCCCGCTGGAATTGAGGATCCTCCTCATATAGGCACTTGGATCGTCTCTGTCTCCAGACAGACAGGCCAAAGAGTCCTTTAGATGTGTAGAGGCCTTTACTTCCTTGATCTTGAAGCCCAAGGTAGCATTAATGTAGTTGAACAGGGGCAAGTATTTATTTTCCTTGTCTTTATCGATTTTCCCCAGGTCCAGATCCCCTTTTTCTGCGCTCTTCAGTGGTTTTCCCTTATACTTGGGTAGAGACTGGATCACCCACTCATCAATTGGATCTGTCATCAACAGGACTTCATAGTCCCTTTCCTTTAATCTCTCTAGAGATGGACTGTTGCTCAATAGAGACAGGTCTTCTCCTGTAATATAGTAGATAGCATCCTGGCCCTCTTTCATATTGTCTACATACTCCTTGAGCGATATGAGCCTGCCATTAGACTTGGTCGTCCTGTAGCGTGCCAGGTCGGCTATCTTGTCTTGATTTTCCAGATCGATATGGATGCCCAATTTGAGTATCCTACCGAACTCATTGTAGAATTTTTCATATTTATCTACTCCCATATTACTGAGCAGTTCCAGGACCTTTTTGATGAGGTTCCTGCGTATGTTTCTTATCAGGGGGTCCTTTTGTAGGATCTCGCGGCTGATATTGAGTTTCAGATCAGGTGCATCGACTACACCCTCGATAAAGCGGAGGTAGTCTGGCAACAGGTCTTCACAGTTATCCATGATGAAGACGCGTCTACAATAGAGCTGGACACCATGTTTGTATTCTGGCATGAGCATATCAAGGGGCATCTTTGAGGGTATATACAAGAGGGCAGTATATTCAGTTGTGCCTTCGAACTTTATGTGGAGGTGCTCCAGAGGTGGATTCCAGTTATGGCTCAGGTGTTTGTAGAATTCCTCATACTCTTGGTCTGAGATCTCTTTTTTGTCCTTGGCCCAGATGGCCTTCATGGAATTCAGGGTCTCCTCTCGTACTACCTCTTTCCTTGTCTTTTTACCTATGGGTCTGCCATCTTTATCGAGGATCAGGTCTTCTTTTTTGGGTATCAACTCCTCCCTCTCTATATCCATGACGATAGGGTATCTCACAAAGTCCGAGTGCTGTTTGACAGTAGAGCGTATAACCCACTGATCAGTGAAGTCCTGTTCGCCTCTTCCTGGCCTTTTTAGATGCAAAGTTATAGTCGTACCGCGAGTTGGCTTAGTGGTCTCTTCAATGGTATAGGAGCCATCACCACTAGATTCCCACTTAGTGGCCTTCTCAGAACCAGGAGGTCGGGTCACTAGAGTCACCTTGTCTGCAACCATGAATGAGCTATAAAATCCAACACCAAACTGACCGATCATTTCAGGTGTGATAGAGCCACTCCTTTTGGACTGTTCAGCTGCCTTTAAAAAGGCAACAGTACCGCTCTTGGCAATAGTGCCGATATTTTCCATTACCTCATTGTAGGTCATGCCAATGCCGTTGTCAGATATAGTAAGTGTCCTATTTTTTGGATCAGGGGTGAGTTTTATCTTGAATTCAGTATCCCCTTCAAGGATTTCAGGATCTGTCTGCGCCTTGAAACGGAGCCTGTCAATGGCATCAGAGGCATTGGAAATCAGTTCCCTCAAAAAGATCTCTTTGTCAGAGTAGAGGGAATTTATAATGAGATTCAAAAGCTGTTGGATCTCGGTCTTAAAGTGATGTGTCTCTATCTTGCTCTCCATGTTACCTCCTATCTAATGCCTGTCTGAAATTACAAAACCCAATTTTACTAAAAAGATCCCCTTAAGGCAATCTATTTGTAATTGTCTACATCCCCAGGGGGTCTGGTGGCACATAAAGTCAAATGGATGGATTCGGGCATTAAGAATCAAGATCTGCAAGGAATCGATACAGGGTGGCGCGGCCAACCCCCAGGATCCTGGCTGCCTTGGCCTTGTTTCCCCCAGTCTGGACCAGGGCAGCACGGACACTCTGTGCATCCAGTTTTCGGCAAGGGCCACGAAGGGAGCGTCTATTATGCCATCTCTTCAATTCCAGGGGGAGATCTTCAGGTCGTATGATCTGGCCCTTAGACTTTACAAGGGCAAAGCGAATGACGTTTTGGAGCTCGCGGACATTTCCAGGCCATGGATAATCCATCATAATAGCCATGGCATCTCTGGAAAAACCTGGCCTTTTCTGACCCTCCTCCAGGGCCTCACCAAGAAAGTGCTCTATCAGGAGGGGGATGTCATTTTTCCGCTCTCTGAGTAGCGGCAGGTGGATAGGGACTACATTGATGCGGTAGTAGAGGTCCTCGCGGAAATTACCCCTTTCCACTTCGTGCCTTAGATCTCGGTTGGTCGCACTGATGATACGCACATCCGCTGAGATGACTTTTTCACCTCCCACGGGTTCGAATGCCCCATCCTCAAGGACCCTCAAGAGTTTTGCCTGTACGGCCATTGGCAGATCAGATACCTCGTCCAGAAACAGGGTGCCATTGTCTGCCAGCTCAAACAGGCCCTTTTTGTCGCGCACTGCTCCAGTAAAGGCCCCTTTTACGTGCCCGAACAGCTCGCTCTCAATCGTGCCCCCTGGAAGGGCTGCGCAGTTAATTGCCACAAACGGGCCTCCGCCCCGACGGCTCTCGTCGTGGATTGCATGTGCCACCAGCTCCTTTCCCGTACCGGTCCCCCCAGAGATATGGACAGGATAGTCATTTGTACTCATTTCCCTTATCTGTTCATAGACCTGGAGCATCTTTGGATCACGCCCAATGATCCCGGCAAAGCCATTCAGTTCTCCAACATGGATTTTTAGTCCGATTAAGTCTGTTACATCCCGAAAAGAGGCAAGTATGCCGATAAGGCGTCCGGTATCATCGGCCCTGCCGCTCACTGTCATCTCAAGCCGCCTTGGCCTGCCTGTCTTGGTGAGTATATTAATAGAGTACGAAAGACGATCCAGGGAGTCTGGAGGTCCATTCTTAAAAGAGCATCGGTTGCCGCAAAAAGGGCCGCCAAAGGCCTTGTGGCAGTCTTTTCCAAGGACATCTTCTCTGGAATAACCGGTTATCTCTTCGGCTGCATGGTTGAAAAAAAGGATGTGCCTCTTTATATCGTGGGCAATAATCCCTTCAGAGAGGCTGTCAAGTATATTTTCAAGGTCTTTTCTGTTGGCCAGGTTTTTATATAGCAGGGCAAGATGGGCCTCGACAAGCTCTTTGAACCTTATTATCAGCTTCTCATGTCTCTTCCCAAACCTATTCTCCTTTGAATCAAGCACGCAGATAGTGCCAAATACTTCAGTATCAGGCCACAGGATAGGAAAACCCAGGTAGGAAACCATTCCCAACCTTATATCTGGGTTCTTACTCCATTCCTTATCTTTCAATGCATTTGGAACCAGGAGCCTATTCCCCGTCTCTATTACCCTCTCGCAGTAGAGGCCGGCCAGATACTCCCTCTCTCCTGCCTTATATGGATTTTTACTCGATTCACTTGAGCACAGTACTTCAATATAATGCCCATCAAGTTTCATAATCAAGGCAGAAGGCACACCAATGATCTCTGCTATGGTATTGACGATGCTCTGCCAGGTATTGACGAGCCTATCTGTTATCTCAATATCTTTTTTGTTGATTCTGGGTCTGAGGCCCAGGACTCCAGATGAATGCCTGGTCTTCGAATCCATTGCCTTGAGCTTTCAACTTTGAGCTATTTTCAGATAAGACTGGTCCAGGAAAAGAGACCACCCATTGGTATCAGTAGGATGGGTATCCAGGTCCAGATCAGCGGCCCTTGAGAGCACTTCTCTCCAGCTCTTTTGGGGATATACTGTGAGTTTTAGGGAGGGGCCCTGGCCATGGGACCCGCTAACTCCTTCCCATTCCTGTCTTATCTCTCTTGCCAATTTCTGAATCTCACCTTCTCTCTTGTCTATATCCTGGATCGTTGCCTCAGGGATGGCATCGATAATGGCACTCAGTCCATCAGCGATTTTCTGTGATTCCCCAGGTCTGATGTCTGGATCAGGCGGTAGGGTCAGGTCCAACAGATCAATAGGAAGGACCTTGGGTTGTAATATTCCATAGGCAGTATCAAGCAGGTCTTTTGTGGCAATGGTCTCTCCAACAGGCCATGGTGTCTTATCTGTAAATTCACGCCACAGCATTGCCCAGGCCCTCAAACGCTCTCTGGCCATGAGAAGAGGCCCTATCATAGGAGCGAACCTTACGGAATTTCTAGGGACAGTGCGTCTCTCTGGACCCTGTAATATCAGCTTGAGCCTGTCTTCTTGCACTGCCAGTCTACTGAGATCTATACCCAATTCGTCTTCTCGCCTGTCTAGATCCAGAGTAAGCTGTAGAAATATCTGGGCATTCAGGATGGGATCAGTGGCCCCTGTACTGTCCTTCAAGACACTCAGAATGGTCTGCACAGATTCTTCCCTATCTACAGCGGCACTCATTAATGTAGAGGCCGCTATCTTTTCTCCCAGGCCCACCTCTTTTGCCCAAGACTTCCAGTTATTGACGAGGTCAGTGAACCAGCCCAACCTGTCACCCAGAGGGATTGGGGCAATGGGCTCAATCTCCATAGGAGAATCGCTTGGTGGTTGTCGGTAAGGCAATATCTGTATATCTTCTGTAGGGATCAATAGGGTCAATCTGGAAAATACCTGAGCAAGTCGTAACATGGTCTCCTGACGGAGATAACACGTTGGATATAAAAGGCCGTGTAGTCTACTCATTACTTTTATGTCCCCCTATGAAAATTGAGACCTTTACTTTATCTGGTCTTTGATTATTTTTAAAGACAGTGGTGATATGCTATACAGAGTGACTGTTTATATCCCTGATCAGTCGGCGAGGTAAACAGTTCAACAGGAGGGGGTGTGAACGCCTACCAGAAAGATAACTTCCATAGTCAAGGCCTGTTTATCAAGATGTGTAAGTATATCAAACTGCTGCCTAAATTTCTAAGACTATTGGTGAGTCTATTAAAGGACCCCAGGGTATCTGCTACCGACAAGGCCATATTGGGGGCCTGTATTGCATATCTGGTAGATCCGCTCGATTTTGTCCCTGATTGGATACCCTTTTTAGGTCTGGTTGATGACGTCTATCTGGTAGCACTGGCCCTGTTGCGCCTGGTCCTCAAGACTGATGAACAGGTCCTCAGAGAGCACTGGACTGAGAAAGAAGATATAGTCCCCATCTTGAGAAAGGCGGCAGACCTGGCAATGGTCTTTCTGCCAGTCCGCATCCGTAATGCCATCCTGGCCGAGCTGGATGTAAAATAACCATAACCCTCCAAAATACTGCCGGAGGGCTACGTCAGCGATCTACTTTCAAGTGCCCTGCCAATGGCCTGGACGGCTATCTCTATATCTGATTCAGTGGTCCAGTGTCCCAGAGTGAGGCGAAGGGTCCCCATGGCTGCCTCTGTGGAGAGCCCCATAGCGGCAAGGACGTGAGAGACCTCAGTACTCTTCTCATGACAGGCCGAGCCAGTGGAGGCCATGATCTCAGGGGCATGTTCCAGGATTTCCGCACCGTTTTTCCCAATAAAGCTGATGCTCAGGGTATTTGGAAGGCCCTTTGAAGGATCACTGTTCCTGACTACTGGATGACCCAGTCCGACCAGCCCTTCATAGAGCATCTCCCTGAGCCGTCTCTCCCTCTTGGTAT
Source organism: Deltaproteobacteria bacterium (assembly GCA_027004715.1). Lineage (GTDB taxonomy): Bacteria > Desulfobacterota > Dissulfuribacteria > Dissulfuribacterales > UBA3076 > JALTHG01. The sequence goes on along the minus strand of JALTHG010000078.1, from coordinate 4,077 downwards.
CAGTCTCCATGTTCCCTGCCACAAAGTCGCAGGCAGCCCCCAGCCCTACTGCCAGGGGCAGTGGCTCTGTGCCGGGGCGAAGGCCATGTTCCTGGCCTCCCCCAAATATGATCTGACATGGGGGTGATCCCTTTGCACGATAGAGCGCACCTATCCCCTTTGGTGCATAGAGCTTGTGCCCTGCTATACTCAGATAGTCTACTCCCAGGGCCTTTACATCTACCGGGATCTTGCCTATGGCCTGGGCCGCATCTGTGTGGACCAAAATCCCATGTCTGTGGGCCAGTTGAGAGATCTCTCTTAGAGGCTGAATGGCACCGGTCTCATTATTTGCCAGCATTACCGAGATCAGGACCGTATCTGGACGCAGTGCCTCCTGTATCTCAAGGGGGTCTACAATACAGTCACTGCCTACACCCACAAAAGATACCTCCCATCCCTGTCCTGCCATGTGCAGGCAGGGATTTATAATGGATGGGTGTTCTATCCGGCTGGTGATGAGGTGCCGTCCCCTGCAAGACATCTCCTGGCATACACCCATTATGACAGTATTGTTGGACTCTGTGCCCCCACTGGTAAAAGAGACCTCTTCAGGATCTGCATTGATGAGTGATGCCACCTGTGCCCTGGCAGATTCCAGGGCCTCTCTGGCCATCTGCCCCAGTCTATGTCTACTACTGGGGTTGCCCCACAGGTCTTTCAGTGCAAGATCTATGGCCTCTTGCACTGGACCTGCAACCGGTGTGGTTGCATTGTAATCGAGATATATTTCAGGTATCTTGGGCCTGGACCCCTTTTCTTTTCCCATGATCTCTCTATTATTGACCTAATGGAGAAAAAAGCAAACCCTTTTTGATAAAAAATATGTATTTACTGATCGAGCTCTTAGCTGTCTTTGTCCTCAGCATCTGTCTCTCAGGCTGTGGGGCAAGGTATACATTACCTCAAGAGGCCATCAGAAAGGTCCCTGCAACCCAACACCCTTACAAGATAAATGGTCATATTTACTATCCACTGCCCTCTGCCCAGGGCTTTGTGGAAGAGGGCAATGCATCCTGGTATGGAAAAAAATTTCATGGAAGGCCTACTGCCAGCGGAGAGCCATATAATATGTATGCCATGACTGCTGCCCACCGCATCCTGCCTATAAATACATACGTCAGGGTACTCAACCTTGAAAATGGCAGAGAGGCTGTGGTCAGGATCACTGATCGTGGGCCATTTGTCAAGGACAGAATTATAGACCTCAGCTATGGGGCTGCCCGAAGACTGGGTCTGATTGGATCAGGGGTGGCAAGGGTGAGGATAGAGGCCCTCGGAGAGGTAGAGTCCAGCCCTGGCACTCTCAGGTTCAAGCCACATCCTGATTTTGAAAAAGGGAGATTCTATGTACAGATAGGTGCCTTTTTGAGGCCAGAGAATGCCTATGCACTGAGGCGAAGGATGACCAAATACTATAGAGGTGTGGTCGTATCTCGCCAGACACAGGGGGCCCAGACCTTTTATAGGGTACAGATATTTGCGGCCACTAATTACAATAGGGCCAGGGCTTTTGAGGCCCAGCTTGAGTGCCTGGGCTTTCCAAATGCCTTTGTGGTTGCAAGATAAGAGAGGCATGTATCTTGCTTGACAGTTGTCTCTATAGGCCGTACTTTATATCCTGATTTATAGATTTCCGGAGGTATTATCTTGAGAGAGAATTCGACTGAATATGCTATTACAGACAGGCCTGCCAGAAATTCAGGTTTTACCCTGATAGAGCTCCTTGTTGTGGTAATAATTATTGGGCTTCTGGCCTCTCTGGTGGCGCCTAAGTTCTTCAAAAAACTTGGAGCCAGCAGGCAAAAGACTGCAAAGGCCCAGATCGAACTCCTTGGCAGTGCCCTGGACAGTTTTCGCCTGGACAATGGTCGTTATCCCACTACAGAAGAGGGACTTGCAGCCCTCAGGACCAAACCAGAAGGCCTCCCTAACTGGGCTGGGCCATATCTGCCTAAGGCCATTCCAAAAGACCCGTGGGGACATGACTATATCTACCGCTGTCCAGGGGAACACGGTGACTATGATCTCATGAGCTATGGCCGTGACGGCAGGCCTGGTGGAGAGGGTGAAGACGCAGACATAGTGAGTTGGAAATAAGGAAATTTTTGGATGCTTGATTTCTTGGACGTCCAAAATTTAGGCTCTCTTGTGGTGTCCTGGTTCAATAGGGACAGAGACGAGAGAGGGTCCAAAACAGTGACTGACGATCAGCCTCCTGTTGCCGAATCAGATGCGGCCGATATGCCAGGACAGGGATTTGATCAGATAGGTGCCGATGACTTCCCTGACAAGCCCCCTATGATAAATGGTCTCTCTCCAGAGCTTATGCGCCAGTGGAAGGTGGTCCCTCTGGAACTTGATGACTCAGAGGCAAGGGTGGCCATGGCTACACCTCAGGACCTCTACCTGAGAGAAGTCCTTGAGGCCATCTATCAGAGACCAGTCAGGCCTCTCTTTGCCAGTGAAGAGGATATCCTTGCCGCTGTCTATAGGTGGTATGAGGCCGATGTGGACCTGAGAGGAAACGAGCAAGAGAATGTGTCTCAAGATGAGGATGAGCTATGGGAAAACCCTGAACAGCTGAGAGACCTTGCATCTGAGGCCCCAGTGATCCGCCTTGTAAACCACATTATCAGCCAGGCCCTTGAGGTAGGGGCATCGGATATACATTTTGAGCCATTCAGGGAACACCTGAAGGTGAGATTCCGCATAGATGGAGTCCTTCACGATATAGAGACCGTCTCAAAGAGGCTCCAGCCAGCGATTACATCCAGGATCAAGCTCATGGGAAAGATGAATATTGCGGAGATGAGGCTGCCTCAGGATGGCCGTATCAAGGTACGTGAGGGCCAAAAGAGGGAGATCGATATCAGGGTATCTTCCCTCCCTACGCTCTTTGGAGAGAGTATAGTGCTCAGGCTCCTCAACCGGGATGAGGTCCATCTGGACCTCAAGACCTTGGGGCTCTCTCCAGACAGCCTGAAAATTTTTGAGGGCATGATCTCCAGGCCCTATGGCATGGTCCTGGTGACCGGACCGACTGGCAGTGGAAAGACCACTACCCTCTATGCAGTAATGAACCGCATAAATCTACCAGACAGGAAGATCGTAACCGTAGAAGACCCTGTAGAATATCAACTGGATGGGATTAATCAGATCCAGGTCCGTACAAAGATAGGACTGGGCTTTGCCTCTGCCCTCCGTACCATACTGCGGCAGGACCCGGATGTAGTGCTTATAGGAGAGATCCGGGATGCCGAGACCGCAGAGATTGCCGTGCAGTCTGCACTTACTGGGCACCTTGTATTTTCTACTCTCCACACAAACGATGCCGCAAGTGCAATTACCAGGCTACAGGAGATGGGTATAGAGTCCTATCTCCTGTCTTCCTGTCTCCTGGGAGTAATGGCCCAAAGACTGGTCAGAAAGATATGCCCTTATTGCAAGACCAGTTATGAGATGGCACCTGACCTCTTTAAAGAGGTAGTCCGTTCCCTTGGTCTAGACAGTATGCAGGTCTCACCCAAGGTATGGCGGGGTATGGGCTGTAGTCACTGTGCCAATACAGGATTTTCCGGCCGGACAGGTATATATGAACTACTCCAGATAGACGATGAGATCAGACGGCTGATCGTAATGGGTGCTGACAGCAATGCCATCCTCTCTGCGGCCAGGACCGCAGGCATGAGGACGCTCCGTCAAGATGGACTCCAGAAGGTCCTGGCAGGCCAGACGACCCTTGAGGAGGTAATGAGGGTCACTGACTGATATAACTTTGATCCACAGATTTCGCAGATTACACAGATTACTCTAATCATCATGAAGGATGATGTGAATTGATACCCTATGGCTTGCCACGGGTAGTTCATTCAAAATTTAGAATTCAAAATTCAAAATTAGGTTTTTACGATGTCTACCTTTGCTTATGAGGCCCTGGATCTTACAGGGCAGAGGATTGAAGGGACCGAAGAGGCAACAGATCGAGACAGCCTGATCTCTAAGCTGACCTCTCAGGGCCTTCAACCCATCAAGATC
>JALTHG010000077.1 GCA_027004715.1 Deltaproteobacteria bacterium | reverse complement strand
ATATTTTTGATGGTGGCAGGGCTACAGTTCATCTCTATTGGTCTTATGTCAGAGTTGATAATCAGACTCAAGGCCCATGATAGAAATTTTTATCACATAAGAGAGACGATGAATTTATAGGCATAATCATGTACTTAAAGGTATATTTTCCTGGCCGAGGATGCGAAGAGTTACCCTGTCAGTTATTTTCAATAATAAGGTAATTTAATACATATTTCCGCCTTTTAGTATATTTATAGGGAGCTACTAAAATACTAGATTTCTTATCTTTAATCTCTCTATTAGTATAAAGTTTAGCTAAATTTAATATATTATCAGGTACTCTTTTATTCTTGGGCCATATCAAAAGAATTTGTGCATATTTATGTCTATCTACAAGGGCTGGAGTTCTGGGTGTAATTGCTAAATTAGCCTTAAGATGAACCTTAAAATTTCCTGCAATAAGCTGATCATTAGAGATAACAAGTTGATGGGCCTTAAAATGCTGCTTTTTTCTTAATATAGTTGCCATTTCACTAAATGGATAATTTGGCCTGCAGATCTTATTTAAGTGGCTAGCAAAGTATACACGTCCAAATAGAAGTATATATACCAGAATTGAAGAGGCAATAGCAGACCTCTTTAACCAATCTACACGCCTTACTTTTAGATCCTCTTTTTTTAAACGGATAAAAAAATAAACTGGAAATAAAAATAAGAAACCACAAAACCATCTAGACTTAAAGTGTGTAACTCTGAAAAAAGTTACAAGGATAATTAGAGATATATATACTATAAAAAATAGATTCTCAAGCAAATTTGCTATATCATTTCTATCTATTTCTTTACTAAGTCTACAAGGACCTAAGTTTCCCACTCTATTCTTAATTATATCTTTATAGCCAGATGGGATAAATATGAGATAAAAGAGCCATAATGGAGAAAGAAATAACACGGACTCTTCTAAAATGGATAGATAGCCTTTAAGCATTCCTATTATTCTATTATGTGTTGCTATCTGAAGTTTTCCAATAGTCGTTCCAGAAGCTTCATGTATATGGGTTAAAAACCATATACTATGAGGGAGTATAATTAGAAATGCAATTATACCTGTAAGAATAATATATCTATCTAGAATAACTTTTTTAAACTTTGGAATGGTCAATGCTGATAAAAGGAGAGAAGAGGCAAATAGAATATAATTATATTTTGAAAGGAGACCCAGTCCAAACAGTATTCCACACAAAAAGTAGTATCTAAGCTTTTTTGTAGAGATAAGTTTGAGAAATACATAAAAAGTAAGGATTGATATCGAAAATAGTATCACAGAAGTTGCTCTATCTGTTTGAGATTGCCATGCAATTTCTGGAATAAGAAAAAAGGAAAGAGTTGCTACAGTGGCAAGCTCCTCATTAAGGAGCAGGAGTCTACATGATTTAAAGAAAAAAACAAATCCCAAAACAAGTAAGCTATTTTTAAAAAGGCTCAAAGCAAATGTTGTATAACCAAAAATATGAAAAAAACAGATCATACACCAATTATAGAGTGGTGGCTGGGCATTATATCCCCATAAAAATTTTTGACTCCATAAGATCTCTTCTGTTTCATCTAGATTAAAGGAATCTGAGAGAAAAACTCTCAACAGAATCTGGATAAGAAAATAGAATAAAATAAAGAGATAGAATTTTTCTGATATAGTAAGAGAAAATGATGTCCTCCTCATATCCAAGGCCTCCACATTCCCCTCTGGCCAGCGGTGGCCTCTTGAAGCTTTCAGTTCGGATTAACAGGCAAGGTGTCTGATCTTGTGCATCAAGATGCTCCTGAGACCCTGAAAAAGGCCACTGCTGTCAGGGATGTAAACAGTCACACTCAATCCATATCTGACTTTATTACCTCTGCCTTATCTTCTTGACGATATCTTTGACCTCTTCCAGTCTGAAGGCATAGATCAGGGCTCCATAGGACACTATGCCCAGAGACATAGAGAGGAATAGCCTGGTGGCAGAGAGCCATGTACCACTTCCCAGGATGTGGGCCTGGATCCACCACACCAGGATTCCCATTATCGCAGAGGCCAGAGATATCTTTATACAAGATATCAAGACCCTGGTCACTGGATATCCGCCTATTTTTTTATATAGCACTGTAGCCAGGAGCAGAAAGTCTATAATCATAGTAGAGGAGGTGGAGAGTGCTATGGCCCTGTGCTGTAATATGTGTAGTGTGAGAGAGACGATGCATAGATTTACCACTACGGCCACAAAGCTCCCTATAACCGGCCACCTGGTATCATCTAAGGCATAGAATACGGGCACTACTATCTTTACCCCTGCATAGGCCATGAGCCCAATGGAGTAGAATTTCAGTGCCTGAGCGGTCATATAGGTATCTAAGCCAGAGAAGTGGCCGTGCTCAAATACGAGCCCTACTATGGGTCTGGCCAGGACCCATAGCCCTGTGGCAGCAGGTATGGTAAGGGCAAAGGCCATGGTAAGGGAAGAGGCCAGTGTATCTCCCAGGACCTTATAGTCTCGTTCAGTCGCCTGTCTTGCTACCATGGGAAGGGCCGCTATGGATATGGCCACGCCAAAGAGACCTATGGGAAACTGTACGAGCCTGAAGGCATAATTCAGCCAGGCAACACTCCCCTCTGGACACCTGGAGGCAAAATTTGTGTTTATAAATATATTTATCTGTGTAGCAGACAGACCTATAATGGCAGGCAGGATCAGACGCCCTATGCGTCTCAGCCCTGGATCTGCCAGATCTATCAGGGGCCTGAGCCTGAATCCCTGGCGCATGAGCAGGGGCACCTGTATCCCTATCTGCGACAGCCCACCTGCCAGTGTACCAATGGCCATGCCCTCTATGGCCGGGTATCCCCATCTAGGGACCAGGAACGCAAGCCCTACACCGACCACTATGGACCCAAGGTTAAAGCAACTGGAGGCGAGCGAAGGGACAAAGAAATAACCCTTTGTATTCAATATCCCCATGAGGAGAGAGGAGATGGATACCAGGAGCAGAAAAGGGAACATTATGACCGTCATCTGCTGAGTAAGTCCTAGCTTCCCCTGGATCTGGGCAAAGTCTGGGGCCATAAGCCTCACCAGACTGCCAGAAAAGGTGATACCCAGGACCACGATCAGAGAGACTATTACTGTGAGTGTGGCCAGGACGTTGTTTACAAGGCGCCATGTCTCTTCTCTCGAGCGCTTCTCGTCGTACTCTGTGAAGACCGCGACAAAGGCAGAGCTGAGGGCACCTTCTGCAAACAGGTCTCTCAAGAGATTTGGTATGCGGAAGGCCACTACAAAGGCATCCATTGAGGTGCCTGCACCAAAAAGGCCTGCAAGCACTTGTTCTCTTATGAGCCCGAGTATGCGAGAAAAGAATACGGCAATACTTACTGAACCTGCTGCCCGGGCAAGATGTGCAGTATTCTTCCCCTGGATGCTCTGTCTCTGCTTCAATTGGGCAAAATTACCTTCAGGAGGGATCCAGGGACCTGGCTGCAAGCACCAGATCACCCCTTTTTACTCCCAGATGTCTTGCCACCACGTCACACTTGGCCTTCAAGAGGAAAAATATGGGGGCATCTATATCAGAGAGGGTCTCATAGTTCCCTTGACCCTTGCTGATAATAACTGGGGCCTTTTTGAAGAGGTCAAGGAACTCAGGACTGCACTGGTCCATGACCGTGCCAGGTGCAGAACAACCCGATGAGATGATATCTGCCACTCCTTCAAGACCTGCCCTCAGGGCATCTTCTCTGGTGGCATCATTGATTATAGGGGCCTCTCTGACTACATAGGTGGTAGGACGTGCCAGGGTCTCTATCAACAGGCGATCAAAGACCGTCTCTCCTGCATTGTCTCCTAGATAGAGGATCCAGTCTGCTCTGTCTACTGCCTCTGTAAATGTCTCTTCGTCCCACCGGCCAAAGGACTGCCCCAGCATCTCATGGATTTCTGTATCCAGGTCATAGCTCGATGACACCCCAAAATCTATGACGTTTCCTAGTGTGGCGATCCGGATGGCCTGGCCCAGAGGCCTCTTTGAGTCCAGGATATTTCTCTTTAATCTGGGATAGAGGGCGAGGGCCTTTTCAGTTGCCTCCTGTTTCACTCTCTTAAATGGGTCTGCTATTCCTACATATCTTGCTATGAGGTCATATACCATGACCGCAGTCTTGGGGGGAGGGTTGTCTAGAGAGATGCCTTCTATGCCCTTACCCAGTTCTGCCAGTAGATCCAGGATCTTTTTGTCAGATAGGCCTACCAGCCGCCCGGTCCTCAGGGCCTGGGACATAAAACAGGGTATACAATCAAGATATGTACGCACTATTCAGTCCTCCTCTTACAGATTCTCCATCGGGCTCCAGTTGGGGTATCCATCACCTCTATGCCAAGCTCAAGGAGCTGTTGTCTGATCTGATCTGCCTCATCCCAGTCCCTGGAGGCCCTGGCCAGCTCTCTCCTGGAGATCAGTTCCTGGGCCTCTTTTGGGATCTCAGGGCCAGGAAGAGATGTCTCCAAGAGCCCCAGAATTCTATCTATATTCATCAGGGCATCCATGATATATCTGGCATCTGTACCAGAAATCCCCTGTGTAATAAGTATGGGATTTATGTCCCTTATCAATCTGAAGACCGCGCCAAGGGACCTTGAGGTGTTCAGGTCGTCATTTATGGCCTGAATAAAGCACTCTTTCATGCTGTCTACGGCCCCTTTTATACGTGTCTTAGGGCCCCCTCTTGCCTTTTCTACAGAGATGATGCCCTGGAGCTCAGAGACAAAAGAGTCAAGACGTCTCAGTGCCTTTATTGAGTCTTTGAGACGGTCATAGGAAAATTGTAGGGGCTTTTTGTAGTGTGTACTGAGCAGGAAGAACCTCACCTGCCTCCCGGTGATACCTTTGGCCTTCAGGTCTCTCAGAGTAACGACATTGCCTGCAGAGCGAGACATCTTTTTACCTGCCAGCATGACCAGGTCACTGTGTATCCAGATACGGGCCAGTGGCCTGTCTGTAAGGGCCCTGGCAATGGCAATCTCATTCTCATTGTGGGGAAATATGAGGTCAGAGCCACTGGTATGGAGGTCAAAGAACTCCCCCAGATAGTGCATTGACATAGCAGCGCACTCTATATGCCATCCTGGACGCACATGTCCCCACCTGGTCTCAAGGCCTATACCATTTTTGAGCTCATCCAGGGTCACACGCTTAAACAGGGTGAAGTCAAAGGGGCTATCCTTGTCGTAATCATCCAGGTCTACAGTCCTCCCGATATCAATGCCTGACAGGTCCATTCTGGAGAGTTCTCCATAGCCATCCAGCTTTGAGATATCAAAGTACACAGAGCTGTGTTTTACATAGGCATAACCTGCATCTATCAAACGCTCGGTCAGTTGGATCATATCATCTACATGTGCACTTGCCCTGGGATAATAGGTAGCAGGCCTGACGTTCAGAGAGGACACATCCTCCATAAATGCATGGATATAGCGCTCAGTGAGTTCCTGGATGTCTATACCTTGAGACAGTGCGGCCCGGATCGTCTTGTCATCCAGATCAGTGATATTCATCACATGGGTGACCTCATAGCCCTGATATTCGAGTATCCGCCTCAAGAGGTCTGCCACTACCAGTCTCCTGCAGAGCCCCAGGTGTATAAATTCATAGACAGTGGGACCACATGAATAGATCCCTGCCTTTCCAGGCACCAGAGGCTCAAAGACCTCCTTTCTCCTGGTAAGGGTATTTGTGAGTCTCAAGACACTGCTTCTACTCTTTTCCCCTATCTCTGGCACAGAAAAGATGCCAGTGCTCAGGTATCTGTCTCCACCATCTGGAAAGATGACCACTATAAGCCCTCTTTTTAGCCTTGCTGCCTCTGAGAGGGCTACGGCCATAGCTGCGCCTGAACTCATACCTACAAAGAGCCCTTCTTCCTGTGCAAGCCTTCTGGTCAGCTCAAAGGCCCTCTCGTCGTGGACCTTTAGTATTGCGTCTGGCAGGTGTTTGTCAAAGATCCCAGGACGATAGGATTCCTTCATGTTTTTGAGGCCCTGGATGCTGTGACCGAGATATGGCTCTACGCCGACTATACGGACCCCTGGCCTGAGCTCTCTGAGGCGTCTTGCAATCCCCATCAAGGTACCTGTGGTGCCCATGGCGACGACTACTACGTCTACCTTACCTTCAGTCTGTTTCCATATCTCCATGGCAGTGGTGTTATAGTGTGCCATGTAGTTGTCTGGATTGTTGAACTGGTCTGTACAGAAATAGCGTCCTGGTTCTTCTCGTACCATCCTGTATACGGCCTCTATAGCACCGTCTGTTCCGAGGCGTGCAGGGGTCAGGAGGATCTCTGCGCCATATGCCTTCATGATCTTGCAGCGCTCGATACTGGCTGCCTCACTCATGGCAATCATGCACCGATAGCCCTTTACGGCCGCCACCATCGCAAGACCAATGCCAGTATTACCACTGCTTGCCTCAAGGATTATCTTGTCCTTTGTGAGCTCTCCACGCCTTTCGGCCCCCTCAATCATAGAGAGAGCTATTCGGTCCTTGATCGAGCCACCAGGATTGAACGACTCCATCTTTGCAAGGATCTGGACGTCTCTATAGGGATTGAGCTGGCGGATAGGGACCAGTGGGGTGTTGCCAATTGTGTCCAGGATGTCTCTGTTTAATTTTCTCAAGGTAAGGGCAATCCTCCCAGATTACAGCTATCTCTTAAATGGCTGACCTCTAGGGTCAGTTGCCACTAAGGAGCAAATCCGAAGGGCGCAGTAGAATAGCGGTCAGGTGCACCCTATTCTTGAGCCATTTCTTCTTTAAATTTCAGTCCATTGTGACTCAATTTTGTAACTTCTCAATAAGTGGAGGCTTCATTTTGGTAACCGATTACAGGCTGCTTTTTTT
>JALTHG010000076.1 GCA_027004715.1 Deltaproteobacteria bacterium | reverse complement strand
TGGCACAGCGTGTCTTTGAAGGATCAAAATATATTCGCTCTCTGGGGCCTGCAAGTTCGAAAGAGAGTGGCTCTGCTCCCTCTTCCCATTTTTTCTTTAGTGACCTGTAAGATACCCTGACCAGTACACGGTCCTGGTCAGATACAAAATAGCTATATCCCTTTTTGATTAAGGGAGAAGGGATCCTTGGTTCTCCAAGGTCCTCTATGACCGTATCGATCTCAGCATCCAGACCGATTCCATCTATCATATCCATATCATCTTTCTGTAGAACAGATATAGAGTTATTTTTAGACATTGTCTGGTATCTCCATATATCTCTGTTGCCATCTAAGACAGGATTAATTAAGTTCTTTTTTCTGACCTATATAATCCAGAACAGATTACATACAATACAGATTCTATCACACTATTTCAAATAATCTATGCAAATCTGTTCTGAAAATAGACAGAGAGGTAAGATCTCTATAATGGATATAACTATAGGCGTATTTGACTCTGGTGTCGGGGGATTCACTGTAGTCCGTGAACTCAAGAAGTTGCTTCCAGATCAGCCCCTCATCTACTTTGGAGATACTGCCAGGACCCCCTATGGGACAAAGGGTCATAAGACGCTCATTCAGTATGCCAGAGAGGATACCAGATTTCTCCTGGGACATGGGGCAAACCTGATAGTAATCGCCTGTCATAGTGCTGCCAGTGCGGCTACCTCGGCCCTGAGACAGGAATTTTCTGTCCCAATATTTGAGGTCGTGAGTCCTTCAGTAGACCAGGCAATAGCCCTCACCCGGCGAAAGGTAATCGGACTGATAGGCACCAGGGCCACGGTGACGAGTGGTGTATATGAAGATGCAATACACTCCAGGCTGTCTGGTGCAAGGGTATATAGCCAGGCATGTCCCCTCTTGGTGCCTCTGGTAGAAGAGGGATGGCTCAAGGCCAGAGAGACTCGCATGATAGTCAAGAAGTATCTCAGGCCATTGAGGGATCGGCAGATAGATACCCTGATCCTTGGGTGTACGCACTATCCCCTCATTAAGGGAATAATCCAGGAAAAGGTAGGAAAGAGGGTCAAGATAGTAGATGCCTCTGCTGAAGTGGCCCGTGCGGTCTATTCATATATCAAGGCCGGGGTCCAGGTATCTAAAGATGCCATTGGTGAAGACCGCTTTTTTGTCTCCGATCTCACTCCAGCCACCCAGGGAGTAGCCAGGCTCTTTCTGGGTAGCCAGGTCCAACTTGAGATGGCCTCACTCGGATGCAAGGGCTAGACGGACGGCATCCAGGTCCTCTGGCGTATCTACCTCTATAGGGGCCTCTGTTACCCTTGCTACGCCAATAGAGTAGCCGTTTTCAAGGACCCTGAGCTGTTCCAACTTTTCAATCTTCTCCAGCCTACCAGGGGGGAGGGCGACAAAGGTCTGGAGGAAGTCCTGCCTGTAGGCATATAGGCCCAGGTGTCTCAGGTAATATGGCCTGTCTCCTTCTGTATCTATATCCCTGATAAATGGGATTGGGGCCCTGGAAAAGTACAGGGCCTTCCACTCTCTGTCTACAACCACATTGACTCGATTGGGATCAATTCCCTCTTCTGGATCTATTGGGCATGCAGGTGTGGTCATGGCAAGGCCAGGTCGTTCAAGTAACATCTTTACTATAGCTACTACTGGCTGTGGCTTTAGGAGAGGCTGGTCTCCCTGTATATTGACGACTATATCCTCATCCGAGAGTCCAAGATATCTGGCCGCCTCTGCAATCCGATCAGTACCTGAAAGATGACCTGGATCTGTCATAAATGCCTTACCACCTGCCGATTCCACATATTTCTTGATCCTCAAGTCATCGGTTGCCACTACCACCTGGTCAATGCCAGGGACCTTTAAGGCCCTCTGGTAGACGTGAAAGATCATGGGCCTGCCATGGATATCTGCAAGGGGCTTTCCAGGGAGCCTTGATGAGCCAAAACGTGCAGGGATTATGGCAACGATCTCTGGGTGATTTGGAATATTCATAGGATTCACTTTAACCGATCCCCTCCTCGGGCTCAAGACCTGTATCCGTTCATATTGAAGGGTTTCAGTGCGGATTGACAACCTCTCTTGGAATATATAAATATACGTCATTTTATATAATCTGACGTCAGATTCATAGATGTGGAGGTCAAATAGTGCCAGAAAAGAGACTTCCCCGTAGGGAGAGAGAAAAACTGAGGCAACGTCGAGAGATGCTTGCTGCTGCCCTTGAGCTCTTTTCAGAGAAGGGATACTACAACGTCTCTATGCACGAGATTGCAGAGAG
>JALTHG010000075.1 GCA_027004715.1 Deltaproteobacteria bacterium | reverse complement strand
GCAGTGGCCAGTGTATAGAAGGGGCAGTTAATGGATGTCTCAGGGTCAGTCCAGAGGAGCTATCCCTTACAGTAGGGAGGTCTCAGGCAGTAAGGGCATCCGGGGGTATTGCTCCCTATAGAGCTGCATCCTCTGATGAGGGTGTGGCAGAGGTCTCGGTAAGCGGAGATACAGTGACCGTAACCGGTGTAGCCACAGGCAGATGTACCATCAGCATAAGCGACAGCTCAAGCCCAATACAGACTATATGCATTTCTGTCTTGGTCAGGGGGCAACCCATTCCCTCTGGCAGACACATAGTAGAGTTGACTGGCAGTGCCAGGGCCAATGCACGGGTGAACCTGGGGAGTATTGTGAATGGGGGAGATCAGATGCAGCTCGATCTCAACTTTCCAGCATATGAGGCGGCCGTAGATGAGTATGTTGCTGTGCAGATTCCTGATGGGAGGCTCCTCTTTGTATCCAGAGACAAGACCCTGACCACAGACATGGTTGCTTACGCTACAGGCGTTACAGATGCTACGAGAATAGAGGTCTTCAGTGCCTTTGAGGTATGTAGTCCATCTGGTGCCTCTATACCGACTGGGACATGGACGGTCTATTCCCTGGTAGTTCCAAGTAATGGCGGCGACTTCAACTCCATTAATTGGACAGATTATGATCTCCAGTATTACACGTTTGATGTATTCTGTCATTAGTGCCTGCATCAACCCGCCTGAGGCGTATGTGTCAGAGAGATACAGTCATGGATTTTGGGTATTGACAAGCGTTATGAAAAATGCCATAGTCAGTCTTATAATAGGGGAGAAGCATATAGAAAGGGGCCATATGAGTTTGTAGAGTGTCTTTTCTATGAGCGGTGATATCAACCAGAGGATTCCAATAGAGTCCTGCCAAGACTATAGATGAAATTTTCTCAGATTCTCTTTAAAATCTATCTGATCCTGATACAAACTATGGTTCACAGAGGATTTCCCCAGAGGTGATCACAAAATAAAGAAAAGGAGATATAGGGAAAATGGGTTGGTCAATAATTTTGTTTTTATTTACTTTTGCTATTGGTATTATCTCGCCTGTCTCTGGCGTTGGTGGTGGTGTGCTTTTTGTGCCGTTAGCCACGCTGATCTTTCCATTCCATGTTGACTTTATCAGGGGGGCAGGGCTGGTTATGGCTGTTACCTCTGCACTGTCTTCTATTCCGTATCTTATAAAGAAAGGGCTTGCCAGTATAAAGATATTCGCTGTAATCGCACCCGTTATGGTTATTACCTCTGTAGTAGGTGGGTTCATAGGTCTCAAGGTGACCAGTGCCTTTCCTGGAGGTAAATACTATATCGAGCTTATGCTTGGTGCCATTATACTCCTGGTCTTTGCAGTGATGATGTTATCAAAAAAGCTTGAATTCCCTGATGTTAAGGAAGAGGACATGGATTCATGGGCAAAATCTCTCAATCTGAGGGGGGCATGGTATGAACCCAATCTCGGCAGAGTAGTACACTACAATACCAAGAATACAAAGATATCAGAGGTGATCTTTGCAGTTATTGGATTTATTGCAGGGATGTTTGGCCTTGGAGCTGGATGGGCAAATGTGCCTGTACTCAACATGCTTATGGGTACACCAATAAAGGTGGCTACTGCAACCAGTATGGCTATAATTACGGCAAATGCACCAGCTATTGGCATTTATCTCACCAAAGGGGCAATACTTCCATCGATTGTTATTCCATCTGTCTTGGGTATTACCATCGGTGCGAGGATTGGTGCAAAGGTGGCAGAGATAATTAAACCCGTGTTTGTCAGATATCTGGTGCTTGCTGTCCTGCTTCTGGCAGGGGCACTTAATGTCGTGAAGGGCCTTAGAGGCCTTGGAATAATATGAATAATATAATGATCTCTCATTTATAGTAGGAGGTTGGACATGACAGAGCACGAAGAAGTCAAAGTGGAAGATATGGAGCTTGTCTTTGGCAAGACCATGATAGTATTTACAATAGTCGGTATCGTAATGATGGTAATACCAGCTATATTTTACTTGGCAGGTGTAAGGCAGTATTTACCACTGTCTGAGGTAAGCAAATACTGGGCAGGCTCGGCCTCTGAGTTTTGGCAGAATACAAAAGGCATTCATCTTCACGGTTATGGATGGATCTTTAATAATCTCTTTTATACAGATATTCTCAGTATGCTTGGCGTTTTGTTGCTGATGATAACCCCGCTTATCAGTATGCTGGCTTCTATGTTTAAGGCCTCAAGCAAGACATACGGGATACTATTTTTACTCGCAGCCTTAGAATTTATAATTTCAATTCTGTTTAAGACGAGTTGAGATGGGGTCTCCCTTCTCCTTTCCAAAAGAGGCAGTCTGTGAGCGATCATAGGGTGCCTCTTTTCCCAAGATGTCTTCCCTGTTTTTTGAATCTTTGTAGCAAGAGTCCTCCTCTGGTCAGTTACCAGAAGGGGCCATATTTGAATCTAGTTTTTCTGAAGACCCTTCAAAAGGCCACTACTGTCGGGGATGTGATAGCAACAGGCCTTGCTGACCAGGAGACTCAGGCCAGGTAAATTTTATGGATATAGTTGTTGGAGGTAGTGGGCTAATAGGCCATCATTTAGTGAAGGAGCTGATACGTCATGGGAGAGAAGTGAAGGTCTTTGACCTCCATGCCTTCCCAAAAGATGAGGATATAGTCCCTTCTGAAACTGTATTGGGCAACATCCTGGACTTTGAGGCAATATGCAATGCCGTAAAGGGATGTGAGCGTGTCTTTCACCTGGCAGCTATTCCCTATCTCTGGGACCGAAATCCAAAGGTCTTTAATCAGGTCAACTACCAGGGGACAGAGAACGTTATTGAGGCAGCAAGACAGGCCCATGTAGAGCGCTTAGTCTATACCAGTACCGAGTCGATCCTTGCACCACGTCACCATAAGGGGCTCATTACTGAAGATACCCAGGCCTGTCTCGATGACATGATTGGGCCTTACTGCCGTGCCAAGTTCTTGGCTGAGCAATCGATCTTCAAGCTCGCCAGGGAGGGATTTCCTGCGATTGTTGTATGTCCTACCATGCCCATAGGTCCTGGCGACTGGAATCTGACACCACCTGGACGCATGATCTCTAGATTCCTCCAGAGAAAGATCCCTGGTTATATCGATTGTACCTTGAATTTTGTAGATGTGAGGGATGCAGCCCTGGGCCACTATCTGGCTGCAGAAAAGGGTGAACCAGGACGCAGATATATATTGTCAGGACATAATTTGACCTTAGAAGAGCTCTTTTCTCTCTTGAGTCATGCGAGTGGTATACCTGCCCCCAGATTCAAGGTCCCATACCTTCTTGCATTGACAGGGAGCTATATCGAGGAATGGATATGTAAGCTGACAGGGAAGATGCCTCAAAGTTCTGTGACAGGCGTCAAGCTCTGCCGTCGTTCTCTTGCCTTCAATGGAAGCAAGACCTGGGAGCTACTTGGCCATACACCACGTCCTATAGAGGAGTCTATTCGCGATGCAGTGCGCTGGCATCAAAAGAGACTGGCTGCTCTCTGAGTCACATTGCCTTATTTATCAAATCCATATTCTTCGAAGACGTCTTTCAGCTCTTCGTATACCATCTCTTTGGTCAGGCCATATTCTTCCAGGGAATAGCTGTGTTTACTCTTGTATTTACGGGCCTTTCTGGCCTCTTGCCTGAGTATTTCTCTATATTCAAGACTCATATCTAGGTGGAATTTCTGATAGATCCTCTCAACTGTGGCCTCTGGGTCGGCCACGAGGTCTTCGTAATAGACATCGATAAACTGGTCCTCTGGGAGGGTCTTTTTTAATTTCAGGATATAACGGTAGTATTCAAAGGCCATCCTGGCTACGTCTCGACTTGCCTGGGAGTCACGTTCGAACTGTGGAGCCAGGGTGGTCCAGGGCACATAGAACATACTGACTAGAGAAGGTATGCACTGATAGGGGTGACGGATCAGGTGGACGATACGTATGTCAGGAAATGCCTCAATGATGGAGCCCAGACGTCCTGCAATGAGTGCGACCTTTTCCAGGAGAATCTTGTCAGGCCCGGTGGCATACATGTGGCGCTGAAGGCAGTCCTTATAGTATGCCATAAGCCTATGGCGTTCTCTTGTCGGGATCCTGTCTGCAAAGACTGCCTCTTCCAGACTGCCCAAAAAAGGGAAAAGCAGTCCAAGCAGGGGACTGAGCATTGCATAGACAAAGAGCATTTCGTCCGATTCTGCCTCTTTAGGACCTGTCTTGTGGATCTTATCCCAGCCCTTAAATCCTCTGTGGCTGATCATATTCACCAGCCTGGTAAAGGGGCTGCCAAATATACGATCAAGCCTACCCAGGCCAGTGAAGGCCCTATAGAAGGTTACTGCAGGAAAGATCGTTTGATAGAGCCTTATATAGGAGAATTGTCTGTCGTGCGAGATGAGCCGATGTGTAAAGGTGGTACCACTACGTGGATTACCTACAATGTATATGGGATTTTTGATTGCCTGTTTCCTGTAGCCAGGAAATAATATCCGATCAAGTAGACGCACAGACCAGACAATGCCCCGCAGAAGCAAAAACAGGACCGTAAATATGCTTACAAAGCAGGCATGACGTACAGAAAAATATCTCCTTGAGAATGTCAGGCGCAGGGCCTTAAATAGAATTGGGTAATAAAAATACATTGTTACCTTAAAAACAGGTCTGTGGAAAGGGATCAGCTGGCAATGGGCCTCCCAGACCTGACAATGATAGTCTCTTTGCCAACAAGCCCTGAGGATGCTACCACTGGTCAGAGAGAATGTAAACGGTTACATTATTCTAACATACAAAAAATTGCCTCCAGCTTATAGAGGTCTGGATATCAGGATCAGATATGTCTCAGGACCTAAAGAGGAGTGGGGTCACTGAAGATCACCTCAAGGACTATGGAATCACAGTACTCCAGCCCAGAAATGGGTACCGTTTCTCTATAGACTCCCTGCTCCTTGCAGACTTTGTAAGGTCCAGAAGAGGTGATTACTTTCTGGATATTGGCACAGGATGTGGAATCATAGCCCTTATCCTTGCCAAAAGGGATCATAGTATAAAGGTCGCTGCCATTGAGATACAGAGAGACCTCACTGAGATAGCCCTAGAAAACGTCCACCTGAACTGTCTGGATGGACAGATAGAGGTATATGGAGAGGACTTGATTAGGGTCCCAGAGATGTTTCCTGCAGGCCAATTCGACCATGTGGTGGCCAATCCGCCATATAGGTCCTCAGCGTCTGGAAGGCTGTGCAAAAATCCCCAAGAAAACCTTGCAAGACATGAGATCCTGACAGATCTCGGTCAGATACTCTCTGTAACCAGATATGCGCTCCATCCTGGGGGCCGAGTGAGTCTCATATATCCTGCTGACCGCATAGTCAGGCTCCTGAGTCATATGCACGAACTGGGTCTTGAGCCCAAGAGATTGGAGATGGTCCACCCTGACCCCACATCACAGGCCAGGTTGGTCTTGGTCGAGGGGTGTAAGGACTCAGGAGAGGAGATCAGGGTACTGCCCCCTATTTTTCTGAATTGAATCTATAGGACATTGCGTGCAAAGCCCAATGCAGCCAGATTTTGTCTCCTATGGAATTCATCTTCTTCTGTATAATTACATATATTACACTGGTCTCTATAGGGAATGAGGTCCCTGTCCTCCAGGGCAGATAAGACCTTCATCAGACTCTCTTCAACGGTCTCCCTGTCTGTATTGACTACAAGCTCTGGGGCCTGCGGTTCCTCATAGGGATCAGAAATACCAGTAAAGCTGGGGATTTCCCCTGCACGGGCACGGGCATAGAGTCCCTTGACGTCTCGCTTTTCGGCCACAGACAGGGGACACTTACAAAATACCTCTATATAATCTCCAATCAGTTGCCGATTTTGTCTTCTTGTCTTGGCATATGGTGCAATAGCTGCTACTACACTCACTATGCCGTTTTTAGACAAGAGATATGATACAAAACCAATCCTCCGGACATTGATATCTCTATCACGCCTGGTAAAGCCCAACTCCTGGCTAAAGTTGGTACGTATTATGTCTCCATCCAGTAATTCGGCCTTGATGCCTCGGCATTTCAGTTCCAGGTAGACCCCTCGGGACAGGGTTGTCTTTCCAGATCCAGATAGACCTGTAAACCACAGGGTAAAGCTCATAACGATCTCCAGGTGTAAGTATCTATATTCTCCTCGGCCACGGTTTCTGTCCTTGCATATCACAGAAGATATAAGACATAATAAAAATATATTGAGATTAGCGCAATAGGTCTTTAACCTCAGGCCATATATGGCCTGTCTTTGGAAAGTCTTTTGATAAGACTTATGGATGCCAGGGTATTAGACAACTTCTGTGTAGTCCTATATAGGCCACGCTATCCGGAGAACATTGGGGCCGCTGCCCGTTGCTGTCGCAATATGGGTATCCCTCGACTGATCGTTGTGCGTCCACATCGGCTTGAAGAGGAGAGGATGCTCAAGATGGCCACGCATGAGGCAAAGGACCTGATAGAGACCATGTCCGTGTTTGATCACCTTGAAGAGGCATTGGCACCGTTTCACTATGTTGTTGGCACTACGGCCAGGACTGGCAGGCAACGCCGGCCTACCCATACTCTCAGGGACCTGGCAGAGAGACTGGTCGACCTGGGCCTCAATAACCGCATAGCCCTGCTGTTTGGACCAGAGAATCAGGGGCTGACCAATTCTCAGTTGAGACTGTGTCAGTCTCTGGTTACCATACCTACAGCGGCATTTTCCTCTATTAACCTGGCCCAGAGCGTCATGATAGTGTGCTATGAGGTCTTTATGGCCAGTAGTCCAGACAAGATGACCTGGCCAAGGCTTGCGACTACAGAGGAACTTGAGGGTATGTATAGGCATCTAAAAGAGGTATTTCTGGCTATAGGACTGGACAATCCCCAAAATCCGGAATACTGGACTACTAATGCAAGGCGTATCCTGGGGAGACATGGGCTCAGGCCCAGAGACGTGAAGCTGATACGCGGATTTTGCCGACAGGTCCTATGGGCCACCAGGAATAAAGGACATCTGGGAGACTAATTGGCAGTCAGGAGCAATATATTTGAGGAGGTAATAAGGGGCATCCTGCTGGCTGTCTTCTTATTCCCCCTATGGTCAGGATTCCTCTATGCTGGTACACATAGGACCCACATAGCAGTAATAGTCTCTTCCCAAATCAGGCCCTATATAATGGCGCTTGATGGGCTACGTTCCAGCCTCAGATATCCCTTAACTGTATACTATCTGAGTTCAAATCCAAAGCTCGTACGTCATCGTCTTGGTCAAGAACACTATGACCTGGTTATAGCCATTGGGCCAGAGGCCTCTGCTCTCACCTGGTCTGTGTTGAGGCCTGGAGACAAGAAGATTGCCATCATGGTCCTGGACCCACAGGACCTGCTCTCAGATCCTGGCCTGTGTGGAGTGGATCTGAGGGTGCCCATAAGGGATCAGATACATCTAATAGTGGATAGATTGGGGAAGAAGAGAAAGATTGGGATTCCCTACAATCCAATTGAAAACAAGAAATGGGTAGAGCAGGCACAAAAGGCAGGTGCTGAACTCGGGGTCTGTATTATCCCTCTGGCAATCCATAAGAGACAGGAGATCACACAGGTCCTGTCTTCGGCATATCGACACATTGATACTCTCCTGTTTATCCCAGATTCTACTGTAATCTCAGAGGCCCTGCTTTCACACCTGGCAAAGGACGCGCTGCTTCATGGGATCGCAGTAGTGGGTTATAATCATTTTTTTATAGAGATAGGGGCGGTGATGGCCTTTACCATCAACTATGAAGAGGTAGGGACCCTGGGTGCTGAGGTGGCGGAAGGGGTCCTGTCTGGTTCTGGATGCAGGCTCCTGGCGCCTCCATTCAAGGTAGAGTGGAATAAAAAGGTATGGAAGATGATCACAGAGGACTTTGGCAGGAGCAAGAGGCATAAAGGAGCAATGCCATGAGGGCCTTGAGTTTCCAGGAGAGACTGCTCCTGGGCGTACTTCTTCTGCTTACTGCCACTACGACTACCCTTGGATTTGTGGGTGCACGCCTGGGCGAGACCTTTTTGCGTACCAGATTTGAAGACCGTATGGCCTTCCTGGCGAGGTATCTGGCCCTCAATTCCGAGGTAGGTATCCTTATAGATGACCAAAATATGCTCAGGCGCCTGGCAAGGAATCTGCTTTCTGAGAAAGACGTCGTCAAGGTCATCATCAAGGATGTACATGGCAGGACCCTGATTGAGGAGGGATCTGTGTCTCATATTCCCACAAGGGAGGCAGTTGCCGAGGTAAGGATCAGACAGGAGGAGGAAAACCAGGCATTTTTAGGGTCTTCGGTCCAGAACCGACTGCTAGGCAGGGTATATGTAGTCTATACCACATCAGGGATCAATGACTTACTGGCCAGGATGAGGACCAGATATGCAGAGGCCACACTGGTCCTGGGGATCATAGGGCTATTGGTCTTCTTTTTCTTCAGTCGTTCTCTGGCAGCACCACTGAGGGCCATTGTCAAGGCATCGAGGAAGGTGGCAGGGGGAGACCTCAATATCCGGGTCGAAAAGGGCTCGCTGCCTGAGACCAATGAGCTTGCCGATGCCTTTAACCACATGCTGGTATCTCTGGCAGAGAGCCGCAAGAGGCTTGAAGAGACATATCAAGAGATGATCAGGCAAAAGGCCATGGCAGAGATGGGGCACTTTGCACTCACAGTGGCCCATGAGGTCAAAAATCCCCTTGGGATCATCAAGGGGGCCCTGGATATACTCAAAAAGGAGGAAGTGGATGACACAGTCAAGTCCACTATGATCGAATATGTAGAGGATGAGATAAAGAGGCTCAATCGACTCATCCAGGACTTTCTAGACTTCTCTAAACCCCCCAGACCACAATTCAAGAAGATTGACCTAAACGAATTGGTAAAAGACCTGATAGAGAAATCGAGGATTGAATGGGAGACCAGGGGCATTGTTATTGACAGCGATATATCCAAAGAAGAGTGCGTATCACAGGTAGACCCAGATATGCTCTTACAGGCCCTTATCAACGTTATCAAAAATGCCTGCGAGGCCTGTAATGAGGGTGGCAGGGTATTGGTGAAGACCAGGAGGTCGCATAGAAACTGGACTGTAGAGATAAGGGACACAGGGAGAGGAATGGATCAGGATGCAAAAAAGAGGG
The DNA here is from genome assembly GCA_027004715.1 of Deltaproteobacteria bacterium. Taxonomy (GTDB): domain Bacteria; phylum Desulfobacterota; class Dissulfuribacteria; order Dissulfuribacterales; family UBA3076; genus JALTHG01. The sequence continues at coordinate 10,990 of JALTHG010000075.1, read as the reverse complement.
CATTTGATCCCTTTTTTACCACCAAGGCCCAAGGTACTGGCCTGGGCCTGGCCTATGTAGGCAAGGTCATTGAGGCCCATAGAGGCAGGGTCAGTTTCAAAGAAAACCATCCCAAGGGGACGATCTTTGAGATTGAGATCCCAATAAGTTAGCTGGAGGCGAGAGATGACAGGCGTATCTTTTGCTTTATGCCCTTGAGCTATTCTGGTTGAGGAGAGACATACGATGGCTTGCATATTGGTAATTGATGATGAGCCCAAGATCCGACACATCCTGAAGATCATGTTGGGACTAAAGGGACACGAGGTAGATGAGGCCCCAGATGGCGAATCGGCCATGGAGATGATCCAGGCAAAGGCCTATGATCTGGTTATATCAGACATACGTATGCCCAAGATGGATGGCTTTACCCTGCTTGAGCACATTCAGGCAATGGAGATCCCATGTCCTGTCATTATTATCACTGCCTATGCGACTGTTGATTCGGCAGTAGAGGCCATGAAGAAAGGGGCAGTAGACTATATCACCAAGCCATTTGAGGAATCACGCCTGGTGCTGACTGTAGAAAAGGCCCTTGGTATATCGAAGATACTGGCCGAAAACAAAAAGCTCAAAGAGGAATTGAGCAGGTCCTCTGGGGACACAGACCTGATATGTGTATCTGAGGCCATGAAGCGTGTACTGAAGATGGCCCAGAAAGTGGCTGCAAAGCCAGATACAACCGTCCTGCTTGTCGGCGAATCTGGTACGGGCAAGGAGGTGGTAGCAAGATTTATTCACCGAAACAGCCCAAGGGGCCAGAGGCGTTTTGTGGCAGTCAACTGTGCCTCAGTTACCTCAAATCTGGTAGAAAGTATCCTGTTTGGTCATGAAAAGGGGGCCTTTACCGGGGCAGACAGACGTAGAGAGGGATTTTTTGAATATGCAGACAGAGGAACCCTATTCCTGGATGAGATAGGGGACCTTCCCCTGGAGGCCCAGGCAAAGCTCCTGAGGGCCCTTCAGGAAAAGCTGATCCAGCGTATTGGCGGAAATGAGCCAATTAAGGTAGATGTAAGGGTCATATGTGCCACAAATCAGGACCTTGAGTCCATGGTAGAGCAAGGGACATTTCGGTCAGACCTCTTTTTCAGGATCAATGTCTTTCCCTTATGTATTCCACCTCTGAGGGAGAGGACAGAGGCCATCATACCAATGGCAGAACACTTTATCCGGAAATTCCGTGAGAGACCGTCAACTGGTCCTCTATTGACCCAGGGGGCGAAGAGGATCCTGATAGAGCATAGCTGGCCAGGAAATGTAAGGGAGCTGGCAAATGCACTGGAGAGGGCAATCATACTGGCAGGAGAAGGACCAGTGACCTCAGAACACCTATCCTTCTTGAGAAATAATAGAATGCGGGGTAGAGGCACTACTAACTGGGAGCTACCCCATGAGGGCCTGTCCCTTGAGGACCTGGAGCGAGACCTCATACGTCAGGCCATGAAGGTGACTGGCAACAACCAGAGTGCTGCTGCCAGGCTGTTGGGTCTCACCCGATCAAAGCTCAGGACCAGGATGAAACAATTGGAGGGATACAGTTGATAGATATTGGGCAGATTGCCCTCAGATATCGGACTGCAGCACTGATCCAGATCATTGTGATCCTGTTATCCCTTTTTACTGACCAGGCTATATGGGCAGTAGATACATCTCTCCTTTTTGTGGGTGAAGACCTGTCGGTACTCACTATTGCATCAAGGAGGGCAGAGTCACCAGCCCAGGCACCTGCCGTTGCCCAGGTAATTACACAGAAAGACCTGGAACACTATGGGGTTCGGACCCTTGGAGAGGCCTTATCCATGTTGCCAGGATTTTATATCTCTCCCAATGAGTGGGGCAGCCAGCCCTATCTCAGAGGAGTAAAAAACGGGATCCTGTTTCTCTATGACTCTGTACCCTTGACCTCAGACAGCACGAAGTCTATCCATCCACTCGATGAGGAGCTATCTCTGGACTCTATAGAACGCATAGAGATAATACGTGGACCTGGCTCTGTGCTTTGGGGCCCAGATGCCTTTGCAGGGATAGTAAACATAGTCCCGAAGCGGGGTAGAGACCTGGAGGGCCTTGAGTTCAAGACCAGAGAAGGCAGCCCAGACCGTGAGATAAGCACGAGCATGAGTTGGGGACATAATGCCGGGCCATGGGAAGGTTTTCTGTCAGTCAGTACTGATAGGATAAGTCCCTTTGAAGACAAATACGGCACAGGGTCAGAGATAGACAGGTCCAGATATCTGGAGGCGGTCATGGACCTTTCCTGGCAAGACTGGCTCCGCATATCGGGCAGGTGGTCTAACTCAAGGCGTCCCTATGTCTTAAAAGACCCTGAGATGAGGCTTAGAGGAAAGGGAAGACGTGAATCTCCCTTTAGATTTGTGCATATAGAGCTAAAAAAATCCATAGGTCGCTCCAGGCTGAGGTTTAATGGCTACTATAATGAACTGCCATATAGAGAGAAAGAGGTCGATCTCTCCTGGAAGCAGAAAAGCCACATCTCATACGGAGAGGTCCTATTCGACAGAGAACTCTGGGATGCCAAGGGCCTGTTTACCTTAGGCACGTCTTACAGATATAACAGGGTCAGTGGGGCAGTTATTGACCAGTATTACTATGCTCCTGACCGCCTCATACCTGAATATAGGCAGTATCCCTTTATGAATTTCAGGCGGAAGGACTTTGATACCTCTCTGTGGTCCCTCTTTGGTCAGATCCGACATCACTGGAACCATCTGGACGCCTGGCTGGGCCTGAGACTAGATGATCACAGCCAATACAAGACTACTGTAAGCCATAATATGGGGATCAGTTGGTATCCATGTCTGTCATGGCGTCTAAAGCTGCTCTACGGCACTGCATATAGGACTCCATATAATAAGGATCTAATAGGCAAGAAAAACCTGGATCCTGAAAAGGTCCGAAACCTGAGTGTCCATATCGTATGGCGTCCATTTACCTCTCTGAGCCTGGGTCTTACCCCATTTTGGAACCGGATCCGTCATCATATCCAGGAAGACCCTGCATATAAGGCCCTTTCCAGACCTGGATCTGAAGACATATATGGGATAGAGCTTGAGGCCAGATGGCAGGCCACTTCTGACTTTCAGCTCTGGACCAATGCAACTTTTCTGTCACAAGAAGGAGATAAAGAGACCTATAGAGAACTTGACTATATAGACATAAATACAGGTGAGAGACACTATTCTTCTTGGAAAGTACCCTTTGATACAGGACCCAGGGACCTGTTGAATGCCGGGGCCATATGGAGTCCTCTGGACTGGCTAGACCTCTCTCTACGCCTGCAATATGCAAATTCCAGGAAGGTCTATTATAAAAAAGATACGATATCCTGGTCTACCAGGCCCACCTGGACAGTAGATACCACCATTACTGCCCACGATATCTTATTCAGAGGTCTGGATGCCCAGGTGGCCCTGAAGAATATATTTGATAAGCACCATAAGGTACCTGGCATATATAGCCCGATAGAGGCCAGTCCTTTTGAGGTCTATTTTGGGCTCAAGTGGCACTATTAATGGCTGCAGACATAACTGTTCACATCCCCTGGCCGGCGACGTAATGGTTCAACAGGAGGGGTGAAAACGGTATGTTACAAGATACTCATTAAAATCTAAAAATCTACCATATTTGAGGCCTTTTTTGCGAGTAGAGCAGCACGCGCCATGTCTTCGGCTGCTGCATCTTTGTTACCTATACGTTCGTAGACCTTTGCCCTTATGGTGTAGGCAGGGACATAGTTAGGAGAGAGGGCTATTGCCTCTGATAGGCTCTTGATTGCCTCATCAAAGGCCTCTACCTGGACCAGGATGCTTCCCTTGTGATAGTGAAGGCGGCAGTTATTGGGGTCATATTGTATTGCTGTCTCAATGTCTTCAATTGCTGCATCCTTATTGCCTGATTTCAGATATGCTATTGCCCTTGCATGATATGCCTCACTACACTGAGAATCTGCCTCTAGTATCTCTGTAAAGATGGCAATGCAGCCCTCAATATCACCCTTCATGAACTTGAACTGGCCTTCTGTAAAACGTTCCTTTAAGTCTTGCCTCATAAAAAACCTCCATATCTTTTGTCTGAGCATTAAGACTTTTGTAGATATAATATATCAAAAATTACTTACTCCCCAAACAAAAAAAGCCGGGGCTTATACCCCGGCTGTCAGTAATAGCTAAGAGTCTATGCAGCAAAGGCCTTTTCCAGGGGAGGGACCATCTGTTTTTTGCGGCTGAGCACTCCAGGTAACCACACAGTCTTGCCCTCTAGTTTCTTGCCAAAGGCCTTCTCAACTATACCCGGGTCATCTGTAACTGCCATAAGGTCTGTAGCCTCCTGCATTATATCGGTGAGCATGAGGAAGACGCTGTGGCGATTTCCTTCGGCCTTGACCTTTTCCAGTTCGGCATAGAGGTCGTCTCTTATATTGGCTACGAGGTCCAGGGATACCAACTCAAGCTGGCCTATGCCCACATTGTTACCACTCATATTGAAGTCTTTATAGTCACGGAAGACCAGATCCCTTGGTGCAACACCCTCTACTGCACTCTTGGCCTTGGCCATCTCCATACCCCAGTCCAGGGGTTTGTCAATTCCAGCTATCTTGGCCAGGTCTTCTACAGCCTCTTTGTCCTGGGGTGTGCATGTTGCCGATTTAAAGAGGACTGTATCGCTCAATATTGCCGACATCATAATACCAGCGATATTGGCTGGTATCTCCTTTTTGAAGACATCTTTATACAGGATACGGAGGATAGTACCTGTACAACCATAGGGCATGGCACAGAAGAAGATAGGACTGGGAGTGGTGATATCACCGATCTTGTGGTGATCGACCACTGCCAGCAGTTCCCCTTTGTCCCAATTGTCAGGGGCCTGCTTTATGTCGCTGTGATCTACCAACATGTACTTTTCTCCAGTAACATCTGTACGGAGCTCAGGGACATCAAATCCAAACTTTTCGAGCACTAATTTTGTCTCAGGATTGAGGTCTCCCTGCCTGCAAGGTACTGCATCAACCCCGAGCATTTTTTGTAGCTCTGCCCAGGCAATAGCAGCAGTTATGGCATCAGTGTCAGGGCTCTTGTGTCCAAATACGTAAACAGCCATCTTTACATCCTCCTTGATAATTTCTAAAATTAAAGAACTCTGAGGAAAGAAACACCTTCTTGGTCCCTACAGGATCCAGTCTGCAGGTAACCCATTTCCCCACCCAATTGATACGGCTCTAAAAATACAATATTCAACATTAATACATACCACAATACTAGACCTTTGCCAAGCTTTTTAGTAACTTTTCACTGGATATTTCATATAAGATATGGGCAACAGGCACTGGTACTAATAGGTGATTGGCATATAAAAAGTCCTGGAGTAAGATCTTATCAGATGACCCTTATCCGTTCGGCTGCCATCCTGGCAGGGGGAGAAAGCCATAGATTTGGCAGGAACAAGGCCCTGGCACCCTGGTTTTCCTGCCACGTCATAGATGCTGTAGTAGAGGCCGCCAAAGGGGTCTGTCAGGAGGTAATTATCATAGCCAGAGACCCTGGGCCTTATTCCTATTTAGGACTTCCTGTCTATCCAGATATTGTGCCAGGAAAGGGCCCTATGGCAGGGCTTCAGAGCGCACTCTATCATGCAGTGGGAGAGAGGGTACTCCTGTTGGGATGCGACATGCCGGTCTTGGACCAGAAACTGCTCAAATGGATGTGGGAGGTCCCTACATGGGCCCCTATCGTGGTCCCGATTACGCCCAGAGGGTTTGAACCCCTACATGCCATCTATCACAGGTCCCTACTCTACCTGGTAAATCACCAGATCGATGCGGGCAGATTGGGCCTCCAATCCCTTATAAAAGACCTGCCCTACTTTGGTATTGACATTCAAAAGGCATATCCCTTCAGTTGCCACCTTTCCAGTGCAAACACCCCAGAGGAGCTGGCAGAACTGGAAAAAATTGCCAGCAGAGACCCCAATTTCGTCCTGAATCGTTGCCCATAGAGAGGTAGTAGGCTAAGATGTGGACAATTACGCTGAGATCATCTTGCCTTATTTTTGGTATTGGATAGGCGGGTAGGATATTCAGTAGATGCATATTTCCTGCAGACATCTCTCTTATAGCTATCCTGGAACAGGTCCACCTGTCTTTAATAGTCTTGACTGGTCCCTGGAGGGACCTGGTTTTTTTGGCCTGTTTGGGCTCTCAGGCACAGGAAAGACTACCCTGGCAAGGCTCATCAGTGGAGAGCTATCTCCGAACCAGGGCAGTATTGATAAATCAAGAGACATAGCCATCCTGTATACACACAGCGCAGAGCGCCTGCCAGGATGGGAGACAGTAGGCACCCATCTGAGGTCTGTGACCAAGGCCTCCAGGGCCTCTCTGCTTGAGGCATTATTGAGAGACTATGAAATGGAAGACTATCTGGAGTGCCGTTTTTCAGGGCTGTCCATGGGACAGAAGAATAGAATAAATCTTGCCAGGTATCTGGTCCAGGATTTCGACCTCTTGATAGCCGACGAGGTACTTGCCAATGTGGATGAGCCTACACGAAACCAGATACTGGAGAGGACGAAATTGCTATTTCCTCAAAAGACCTTTCTCTATATCTCCCACAATGTCCTTGAAGTCGCCCGCTTTTCCCAGGCCGTATATGTCCTTCCCCATGGCCATAGCACTGGCATAGAAAATATCTGTAAGATATCCTGCCTTGATCAGCAGGCGGGTAGTGAGGCCCATGAAGAGCTCATAAGAGAACGGGTCTACACCATCCTCAAGGCCGCATCAGGCAGCAGTGGACCCTGATAGTGAAGATCCTGGAGCGCCTGTTTCAATTCTTTTCTATCTACATAGTGGCCTTAGGCCTGTTGTGGGCAGTAAAGATAGTATATGGTTTCTCTGACTACCTGATACCATCTCCTCTAGAGGTCTTGCAGATAGCCAGAGAAAATGGCCTGCTCTATGTAAAGGCCGTGTTGAATACCTCGGCCGTGGCGGTTGCAGGCCATATGATAGCCATTGTACTTGCAACAGCAGTAGGGCTCGTGGGCCGCCTGAATTCCTGGCCTGGCAGTCTCACGCGTATAGCGGCCTACAATCTCCAGGCATATCCCATAGTGGCAGTAGCACCTATAATATTCCTGTTCTTTGGAGATGGACTGTCATCCAGGCTCCTCATAGCGGCAATAATATGCTATTTCCCCCTACTCTTGAGTTTTATAGGCATATTCGCAGAACCAGTGGAGGAAGTAGAGCACTTCTACAGGATGACTGGCAGGATCAACTGGAGGTTAGAGCTCGCCATAAGGACCTTTGAAAACCTGGACAAGATCATAACTGTTATTGTGGGAAGCGGTACACTGGCCATGGTTGGTACCATAGTAGCCGAGTTTCTGGCTGCAAGCCAGGGCATTGGTTATGTAATAAGAAAGGCCCTCTATCAGAGCAATCTGGCAAAGATCCTTGTGGCCCTATTCCTGATAGGCCTCTGCTCCTCTCTGTATCTGTCTCTTATAGAGACCATAGGGAAATGGATCAAGGCCAGACTCACAGGAGAATAGATGCAGAAGGAGACTGACAGTTATGGATCCAGACAAGAGAGTATATATAGGGCTTCTGATAGTATGGAGCGCTCTTTCTCTCTTTCTCTCTGGATGTACCTCAAAGAGGAATCCAGGGTCGATAGTCTATCGGTTAAAGTGGCTCTATAATGTCAGTGCGGCAGGAGATATCTGGGCACAGGAGTCTGGGATATTCAGATCGTATGGCCTCACGGTAGATATCCGTGAAGGCGGCCCGGAACAGGATGCCATAAAGGACCTGGAGCTTGGGAGGGCCCAGTTTGGCGTGGCCTCGGCAGACCAGGTAATACGTGCCGTTGCCAAAGGGGCCAGGGTCGTGGTGCTGGCACAGATATTCCAGATAAATCCGCTCCAGTGGATCTATATCAAGAGGAATGGACTGGTCGTAAAGAGGCCCCAGGACCTGAAGGGCCTCTGTATTGGTGTCACCTATGGCGGTAATGATGAGGCCATCCTGATGAGCCTCTTAAGGCAATACAGGATCAGCCCAGATGACCTGAAGCTCTATGCAGTACACTGTGACCTCAATCCCTTTTGGAGGGGTAAGGTAGATCTCTGGCCAGTCTATAAGAACATAGAGGGAATAATCTTTCAGGAAAAAATGGCAAAAAATGGGGAGCAGGCCTGTTTTTTCGACCCCAGCACTGCTGGTATCCGGTTTGTGGCCAATTCCCTTATCACATCAAAAAAGGTATATATGGAACGGCCCAAGGTGGTAAGAGACTTTACAGAGGCCATCCTGGAGGGCTGGAGAGGTGCAATGGATCCGAGGAAAAAATCCAGGGTGGCTGAGGCAATACACAGGCTGGACCCAGATACCCCTATATCCATCATAGAGAAACAGATCGATGCAACCAGGGCACTGGTAATCCCCAGGGGGAACAGAGATATCGGGGCAATTGATAGAAGGGCCTGGGAGCAGACTAGAGATATACTCCTGGCACAGGGACTCATCTCTCATCGGGTAGATATCAGGCCTCTGCTGGCAGGACCTCCTCCTTGAGCATGCAGCAGGCAATGCGGCATAGGGGCCTGCCCTCTGCATCATAGGGGATATTCCCAGGGTGGAGTATCCTGTTCAAGACACAGCCTTCAGGGATCTGCAGGGAATATAGGTCACATTCCCTTATGGGTGGACGTCTCCTGAGCCTGTCTTTCACTATCTCCATAGAGTGTATGGGATAGTCCTCACAGAGGGGACAGGTATAGACCCTGCCATTGGGAAAGACAAAGTAGTTGTCGGCAACAAGGCCTGCACAGGCAAAGGGCTCGTCCAGGTCCAGGAATACCTTTGGATAGGTTACATGCAGCCCCATCTCAGCGGCCATCTTTGCCACCCCTGGGACTATAGACTCCCACTCCTCTCTGCCTATCTGTAAAGAGCTATTGCCTTCCCTGGCAGGATTGCCCCTGATACCTATGACCTGGATGAAAAAGCGCCTCACTCCGAGGTCTCTCACAACCTCTGGCATGTTTACAAGGTCCTGGATGTTCATACTGCTTGCCGTAAATATGACGCTGGTCTCAAAGCCCATGTCTATGGCCTGCCTGATCCCAGAGGTACAGGTCTCAAAGACCCCTTTACCCCTGATTGCGTCATTGACCTGGGGACAGGAACCATCCAGGCTGAAGCTAAAGTAGTCCACTTCTTCAGGAGATACCCTATTGAGGATATCGTGGAAGAGGAATCCATTGGTATCTACTGTGATAGAGGCATAACCCAGGCGCCTTGCCTCCCTGATGGCATCAGGGAGTGCAGGATTGAGGGTAGGCTCTCCCCCCAGGAATATGACGTTTGTCTCACTCGCTATGCGCTGGACCTCTGCATCCCTTGCCCTGATAACAGGATCTGCCTGGACAGGCCTCTGGCTATTGACCTGATCTCTGTCTGCAAAGATGGCCAGCCACCTGGCTATTGTATCCCTGTCCAGGACCTGGGTCCCATGCTGCTCTGGATTGATATAGCAATGGATACAGTGGAGATTGCACTGAGTGAGCAGGTGAAGAAATAGATTGCGTGTATGTGCCTGGAACTGTACTGTCCTGTGTTCTATTTTCATAAAATTCAACTCTCTGGATGTAATTGTCCACATCCCCAGACCAGTGCCTCCTCAGGGTTTCAGGAGCATAGCTTGATGCACAAATGGCCAGGAAGAGAATGTGAACACCTACCTCTGGATTGTTATAAGTTAGCATACCTCTAGTGTATATCTATATAGAAGGCTGTCCTTCCAGTAAGAATTTGTAGGATCGAGAAAGAATCTCTTAAAGAGCGCCAGGCTATCCTTCCTCTTGATTCCCCCTATTACCTCCATATGGCTGTCTATATAGAGATTGCCATCCCTGATGCCTGCTGCACCCAGGGGCCTGGAAAGGTCCAGACCCGTTGCCCCGCCCATGACATCCTCATAGGCATAGACAACCCTCCTGATGCCATTGAGGATCAAGGCCCCAAGGCACATAAGACATGGCTCGAGATTGCAGTATGCAGTGAGGGTCAGGTCACCACTGTTTCCAAGGGGCCTGCCTCTGGCAATCCAGTCCCTTATAGCAGATATCTCTGCGTGATCAAGCTCATTTACGTCTCCTGATCTGGTATGACTTCTGCTTCCAGATCCTACCAGGGTATCCCCTGAGACCAGGATACAGCCCACAGGGAAGTCCCCTCTTGACATGGCACCCTCTGCCAGATCCAGTGCTATAGACATCCATTTATCGTGGTTCAGATGCCTCTGCTCCTCAACCACTTCTTGATGGCCTCCTCAAGGAAAAATCCCGCATCTGTCTCCTCTACCATCTTTACCTGCACGACTTGAAGCCCCTTTTCACCTATTCTGTTGTAGAGACGCCTACAGATGTAGTTAATGCAGATCACGTGCCTGGCAATAAGCCTGCAACCCCGTTCACCCAAAAACCAACAGCCTGTCTTGTCCCAGCGAGATGAAGGGAGCTCACAGCCCATCAAGAGATTGATCAGGAGTAATGTCGCATCAAAATGGTCTTCTATCCCCTTTGCACAACAGCTAGCTCCACCCTTAGTGGCACAATCAGTACACTCTGCAACCACTCCTGTCTCTTCCATCTGGAGCCAGGACTGTCGGATGGCCTGGCGATAGACATCAAGCAGGGACTTGATCTTTTTATCAGACAACAATTCTCTACCATAGGCACCAAATATTGTCTCTGCACACTCGATCTTTTTAAGGATCGGATAATCAGTACCTATAAGCAGCCGTATGGGGGGCTCGATAGCCATATCATTCTCCTCTATTCCAACTGACATAACCGCTCATTTCTTCCTAAGTAATAATATATAATATTAAATTACTAAATACCCAATCAGATTTTCTGT
>JALTHG010000074.1 GCA_027004715.1 Deltaproteobacteria bacterium | reverse complement strand
CCTCTAAAGGGCAAGACTGTCCTGCTCGGGATAAGCGGAGGGATTGCTGTATATAAGGCCGCCGACTATTCCAGGAAGATCCGTAGATTAGGCGCAAGGGTAATACCTGTAATGAGCATGCATGCGACCAAGTTTGTCTCTCCCATTACCTTTGCGGCCCTTACAGGAGAAAAGGTCTATTCAGACCTCTTTTCCTTAGAGGGGGCAGAGACCATTCCCCATATAGGGCTCGCCAGGTCTGCTGACCTCCTTGTATTCCTACCTGCTACTGCCAATATCCTCAGCAAGGCGGCAAATGGCCTGGCAGATGACCTCCTCTCTACCCTATTTCTGGCCTTTCGTGGTCCTGTGCTCTTTTTTCCATCAATGAATTCAAATATGTATGAACATCCAGCAACGCAGGCAAACATAGGACGTCTGAAGTCCTTTGGTTATGAGGTCGTTGGGCCAGATACAGGGGAGATGGCCTGTGGTGAACAGGGTAGAGGCAGGCTGGCAGAATGGCCTGTAGTGAGGGAGGCCATACTAAAGGCAATAGATACAAAAGTCCTGAATGGGGTCAGGGTGCTGGTATCTGCCGGGCCAACCAGGGAGTATCTGGACCCAGTCAGGTATATCTCTAATCGTTCTTCAGGCCTTATGGGCTATGCTATGGCCAGGATCGCCCTGAGGCGTGGGGCCAGGGTGACCATAGTGAGTGGGCCTGTCTCTATTCAGGCCCCGCCTGGTGCAGAGATCTATTCTGTGGAGACTGCGGCCGAGATGAGAGATGCTGTGCTCAGGCTCTCAGCAGATTTTCAGGTAATAGTCATGACCGCTGCAGTGGCAGACTATAGCCCTGCAGTCAAGGCAGATCAAAAGATCAAGAAGGGTGCTCCTATGCTGCACCTGGACCTTATACAGACAAAAGATATCCTGTCGCAGTTGGTTAGTCGCCGTATAAGCGGGCAGATAATCGTAGGTTTTTGTGCAGAGACCCATGGACTTGAGGCCCAGGCCCTAAGAAAGATGAGAGAGAAGGGACCAGATCTATTGATTGCCAATGATGTATCTCAGCCTGATGCAGGATTTGATGTGCCGACTAACAGGGTATTGATCGTGTCTCAGGATGGAGATATAGAGGCCCTGCCGCTCCTCCATAAGGAAGAGGCAGCAGAGAGGATATGGGATCGGATTATTGAGCTCTTTGGCCACTAAACAGGCATCTATGGTCCCAAGATAGCAGCCGAAGTATTTGACACTCTAGTCGAGTTCTGTTATCAGAGATAGGGTCGCCGGAGTGGTGGAACTGGTAGACGCGCTGGACTCAAAATCCAGTGAGAGCAATCTCATGCGAGTTCGATTCTCGCCTCCGGCACCAGAGAGGCCTTACCTCACACCCCTTTATTAAACCCCATGTCTCCAGCCAAGAAATGTGAACAGTTACTACCTCTTTATGCGTACCCTTATCTTCTTTTTTCCCCAGGCAAGGGCCTTCTTATATGAATTAAGATATATATCGATGTGTCTGGGCCCCTTTATGGCAGAACCTCGATCTTCAACAACGCCCCATCCATATCCAGGGACATACATCTCGGTCCCAAAGGGATAGTACCTGGTGTCTGCTGCAATTGTGCCTTTATGTGGCATGAAGAGCCATGGGAAAAAGATCAGACGTATAGGAATCATCCAGGGATGTAAGATGCTGTCTACTGAAATGAGACCTGGATATGGCTCTCTGGGCTTTGTCCCACTGGCCGTGCGCCCAGAATAAAGCTGCCCCTTATGCCTTCCATAGTTTATATAGCGATTCCAGAAGTCCAGCTTCAGATACTTCCAGCTTCCCCGTTCCCAGCCGCAGCACTTACCAGACCCGGAGTATGCAGTGACCTCCATCTGACGTATGCATGGCCTGGCACAGCCTGAGACAAGACACAGATACACGACAGCTATGCACCAATAAGACCAAGGGATTTGATAAGACTTGTACATCTATCCCAAAAAACGAATTTTTGACATTATTGTCCAAATATCCCCTTTATGAGTCCCTTTATTACATCCTTTTCGATCTCTCTGGTCCCCTTTTTAGTCCTACCTGTAAGGGCCTTTTCCAGGACCTCTGTTGCCTTTCTATGTATGGTCTCTTTCAACTGTCTCTCTATCCCTGCCGTATTCAAGACAGGATAAGGATGTGCCAGTGTACCAGTTAATTTGAGCTGCAGCTCTGTCTCGCCTTCTCTGTTCGCAAGATATCTGGCTATAGAGCTAGATCTTTGGAGCTTTTTGCTCAATTCTGGAGATAGATATAGATCGACCGGGAGGTCTAATCTGCCACCCAGGCCGACATCTCCCCTGACCTCGGCCCTTATCTCTTTGCTATGCATTGAGGCCTTGAGATAGACCTTTCCCTTCTTTATGTCCAGAGAGCCATCAAGGTCCTTAACAGACAGGTTATTCAATTCCTTAAGACCCAATAGCTTGCTTATGACCATGACCACAGGGGTATTGCGTATCTGCCCATTGTGTATGCCATAGGTGCCCTCAACACTGAGGTTATTGCGAAGTCCAGGCCATTTGGTACCCATACCAGAGAAAGTAAGGTGCGACCCCAATGTCCCACTGATCATGGTACTGATGTCAGGTGCCAGGGATGCCAGTATCGTTTCTATCTCAATAGAATCTGCATCTAGCTGTCCATTGTAGGCCAGGCCTGGTCTGTTGAGATCTATCCGCAACTTACTGGCTACATGCCCGTCAGCTATTCCAGTAGACAGGTCCCTTACACTCAGTATGCCTCTATCGAGGCCATATTGTAACAGGAAGTCTTTGGCTACAAGCCCCTTGTAGAATATCTGCCCTATTTTGATCTCTCCTGCGGCCTTGAGGCCAGGGGGCAAGGCCGCTCCAGGGGCTATGGGGCGAGAAACCCCCATGCTCTTTTGTGGGGTCCTTCTTTGAGATGTCTCAGGTAGGCCTGCTACAAGCTCAAGGAGGTGATCAAGATGTATTGAATCACTCGTTGCATCTAGCCGGATATCAGGTACCTTTCTATAGTCCTTTATCTCTCCACTGATGTGGGCCAATTCTCTTTCCAGATCGATGTCTGCTGTATAGAGCAAATGGTCTTGATCAAATTTGCCCCTTCCTGAGATATGCGGCCTCAGTCTTCCATATATGGCCCTTGCTACAAAGTGCAGGTCTCCGTGATATCTGAGAGATTTGAGATTGCGACCGAGTTCCAGGCCCACATTGAGGTCAGCATCTATGTCTGTATCAGGGATCTCCTTCAAGGCATCGTGGAATACAATCTGTGCCCTGTCAATCCTTACCTGATGTACAGTAATGGCCAGAGGAGCTGCTGCAGCTCTGGGCCTCTTGGCCCCCCTGGCAGGCCTCTTTGGTGCAGCCAGTACTGCCAGTGTCTCGAAGTTAAAATGCCCTGTCTTATCACGGATGACCTGTATATATGGAGACTCGAGACGTACTTTGCTCACCACTATCCTCTTTCTGAACAGAGGCAGGAGCTCATATCGCAACACAAATTTCTTTACGCTTGCAAAATTAGTCTTGCCGTCAGGTTCCTTTACCTGGAAGTCCCTTACAGTAATCCCACTGAAGAGGCCTACATCAATCCTGCCAATCTGGACTGTCCTGTTTAGGGCCTTCTCTGCCTGTGGAATCACCAAGGCCTTTAAGCGGTCCTCGGTCAGATAGAGGTGTACAAAGAGTGACAGCCCAATAAGCACCAGGACAATCAGTATGACAGATACCATGAATATCTTGGCCAGTCTTCCCATGATTACCTTCCTTTTTTAATCGGTTACCTTTTTAAACGACCCTCCAGGGCAGGCATAGGGCCTCCTCTACTAATAAATGTCTTGCCCTGGCAGATTTAAAGGTGATAAAATAGCTCTACTTAAAGACTGAGAACAAAAATGCCGTGAATTCATTTAGAATTTCCAAAAAACCGAACGGAAAATGGTCAATACAATATGACAGCAGTATCTTTTTGGATGTAGATAACAGTCAGCTACAGCCCCTGATAGATCAAATAGACTCCCTTGTGAGTAGATTGAGCAATAAAACTCTCTCTCCTTCAAGAGAGTATATAAAAAAAAGAGGAAAAAGGCAATTTATCTGCTGGACTGATGGGGCATGCAGTGGGAACCCAGGACCTGGGGGCTGGGCCTTTGTAATTACTGATAGAGATGGTAATGTTATTCTGGAGAGGTCGGGTTTTTCAGAGGCAAGTACCTCGAACAGGATGGAGATGACTGCCATTATCGAGGCACTGAGCTCCATACCACCTACATCGCGAGTCCATATAAAGACTGATAGCAGGTTGATTGCCAATACCTATAATAAGGGATGGAGGCGTAACAAAAATCTCGATCTCTGGAGGCGTTTTGATGAAGCGGTCAGACGCCATAATTCAGTTATTATAGAGTGGGTAAAGGGACATAATAAGATAGAACTTAATGAGAGGGCAGACCACCTTGCGACCACTGCCATTAAAGATAGGGCTGGCATTACACACTCCTATGGACAAACAGTAAGTTCTCAACAAGTTAGGACAGAACAGATCCATGAATGAGACCAAAGAGACCAAGCCATGGGGAGGTAGATTCCAGGAGGCCACAAACAGGATGCTAGAGGACTTCTCTGCCTCTATCCAGTATGATCGCAGGCTATATCACCAGGACATAGCAGGTAGCAAGGCACATGCACGCATGCTGGCAAGACAGGGTATCATCTCAGATAGGGATGCAGATGCCATTGTCAAGGGCCTTGATGAGATAGAAGGAGAGATAAGATCAGGTAAATTTGTCTGGAGATCAGGGCTTGAAGATATACATATGAACATTGAGCAGGCACTGGTTGATCATATCGGTGAGCCAGGCAAGAAGCTCCACACTGGAAGGAGCCGCAATGACCAGGTAGCCACAGATGTCAGGCTCTATCTGAGAGGAGAGATTGATCGCCTGGATAGGCTCCTCTTGGGTCTGCAGCAGGCCCTGTTGTCCCAGGCAAGGGCACATCAGGAACTGATACTACCTGGATATACACATATGCAGAGGGCACAGCCAGTGCTATGGCCACACCACATGCTGGCCTACTTTGAGATGTTCAAACGGGACAGGGAAAGGCTCAGAGACTGTAGGAAGAGGACAAATATCTCTCCCCTTGGAAGTGCTGCCCTTGCCGGTACAGGTCTTCCAATAGACAGGATGTATGTGGCAAGGGAATTGGGTTTTAGTGGGATAACTGCCAATAGCATAGATGCCGTGAGTGATAGGGACTTTATTATAGAATTCCTGGCAGCAGCAAGTATCATAATGGCCCATCTAAGCAGACTTTCTGAGGAACTGGTCCTTTGGGCCTCCAGTGAATTCCAGTTTATAGACCTGCCTGACAGCCTCTGTACTGGCTCAAGTATTATGCCACAGAAAAAGAATCCCGATGCCGCTGAGCTGGTGAGGGGAAAGACTGGAAGGGTATATGGTCATCTATTTGGCCTCCTTACTACTATAAAAGGCCTTCCACTTGCATATAATCGGGACCTCCAGGAAGATAAAGAGGCTCTCTTTGACTCAATCGATACAGTATGCGCCTCAGTAGAGATAATGTCTGTCCTGGTAGCCGAGATGAGACCTATAGAGGGACGTATATCTGAGTGTGTTGGGCAGGGCTTCCTTACTGCCACTGACCTTGCTGACTATCTGGTCAGGAAGGGCCTCCCCTTTAGAGAGGCACATTCAGTAGCAGGCAAGATAGTCCTTTACTGCCTCTCTCAAGGGAAAGAACTCACAGACCTGAGGCTGGATGAACTCAGGGCCTTTTCGCCCCTGATCGATGGAGATATATCTGGTGTCCTGTCACCAGAAGGATCTGTGAGGGCAAGGCGCTGTCCAGGGGGTACGGCACCAGAGAGAGTGGCTGAGGCCCTGGCAAGGGCAGAGGGAGAGATCAGATAGCAGACTTCAAGGACCTGAATATGATTTCGTCCATCGGAATCATTCTTGCCTCTGTCTTCCTGCTCATATCCTGTGGTAGTAAGGCACCTCCTGTCCCACCAGGTACAATCCGTCCAAAGTCAATAGACGACTTGAGTTACAAGGTCATTCCAGAGGGAGTTGTGCTCAGTTGGAGTGTACCTGTAAAGAATATTGACGGGACCCCACTTGCCAGGATCAAGGGGTTTCGATTATTTAAGGCAGAAGTCCCTGCTAAGGGTGCCTGTCTGGGTTGTCCCCTGCCTTTTGGACGGCCTATTGATATCCCCTTTAAGGCAAGGCCAGAGGAGATAAGGAGGATGACCTATGAAGACAGGACCCTACGTCCTGGTATGCGTTATATATACAGAGTATGTACTGTAAAGGGCTGGCTGAACCTGAGTGATCCCTCTAACCAGGTCTCTCTGGCCTGGCATGTCCCCCCTTCTCCACCTTCAGATTTTGTGGCACAGCCCTCTAGAAATGGGATCTACCTGTCCTGGCAGCCGCCAACCAGGTGGACAGATGGAAGGCCTATAGACAAAAAGATCCTCTTCCGGATCTATAGGGCCAGGGTAAAGGGTAGCTGGAGGGCAATTCCTAGCCTGGTGGATTCCACAGGCTATTTTGATATTGCAGTAAAGAGGGGCATCCTCTATCGCTATAAGGTGGCAGCAGTGCTTATATATTATGGTTCTGAGATAGAAGGGGCCTGTACGCAGGAGAGAAGGGCACAGCCAGGAGACGTCACTCCACCTGCAGCCCCTAGAGGCCTGGTAGCGGTTCAGTCGGCCAAGGGGGTAGAGATACTCTGGCAGGAAAATACAGAACCTGACCTTGCAGGATATATAGTGTATAGGGAAGGCCCCAATGGCCTTGTAGATAGGCTGAATAACAGGCCTGTCTCTATGCCCAGATTTCTGGACCGAACCGTCCTACGCAGTGGTACCTATATATACTGGGTGACTGCAATAGACCAGGCATATCCTCCAAATGAGAGTGCCCCTTCTAAGGGGGTAAGGGTAGAGGTTATCAAGAGCAGGACTCTCAGATAATTCCAGATTATACAGAAAATGGATCCATTTATTTTTAGAGATAGAGAGATGTATTGTGAGGATGTAGCTATAAGAGAGATAGCTGGGGAAATAGATACCCCCTTCTATCTATATAGCTCCTCTGCCATAGAAGAGCACTTCAGGGCCTTTGACAGGGCCTTTCAGGCCTGCCCGCACCTGATATGTTTTGCAGTTAAGGCAAACAGCAATCTGGCCATTTTGAGTCTCCTTGGAGATATGGGGGCAGGTGCAGACATTGTCTCAGGGGGAGAGCTCTACCGTGTCCTCAAGGCCGGGATCCCTGGAGGCAGGATAGTCTACTCCGGTGTTGGCAAGACCGAAAAGGAGATCAAAGAGGCCATAGAGGCAGGCATACTCATGTTTAATATAGAGTCTCTTGAAGAACTGGATGCCATATCTAGGCAGGCAAGGCATCTTGGTCGTCGTGTCAGGGTCTCTTTCAGGATAAACCCTGATGTGGACTCTGAGACCCATCCATATATCTCCACAGGACTCAGGGAAAACAAGTTTGGTCTACCTATGTCTCAGGCCCTTCAGGCCTACATCGCGGCATCTGGCAGAGAGGAACTGGAGGTACTAGGGATCGATTTTCATCTGGGATCTCAACTGACCCAGGTAGGTCCCATAGTGGATGCCATAAAGAAGATCAGGCCTCTGTTACAGCGCCTGGAATCTTCTGGAATACGACTCAGGTTTATCGACTTGGGTGGAGGTCTCGGCATAAGATATCTGGATGAATCTCCACCTGGCCCGGATGAGTATGCAAGAGCGATCCTGTCTGAACTCAAGGGGCTCTCTCATACCCTGATTTTAGAGCCCGGGCGTTATATTGTCGGCAATGCAGGTATATTGATAACAAAATTAGTCTATACCAAGCAGACCAGGGCCAAAAAGTTCTATGTAGTAGATGCCGCAATGAATGACTTTATTCGCCCCAGTCTGTATCAGGCATTTCACGAAATCCTGCCTGTAATAGAGACAGATGGGCCCATATATCCCACAGATATAGTTGGCCCTGTATGTGAGACAGGGGATTTTTTTGCAAGAGGACGGCCCATGCCATGTCTCAATACAGGCAGTCTGCTTGCAGTTATGTGTGCAGGGGCCTATGGCTTTACTATGTCTTCTAATTACAATTCGAGGCCAAGGGTCGCAGAGGTGATGGTAAGGGGCTCGCAATTTAAGGTAGTCAGGAGGCCTGAGACCTATGCAGACCTTATACATGGAGAAGAGATATGGTGATCGGCCCTATTTTCTTTAAGAAGATGCATGGGACTGGGAATGACTTTATCTTGATAGATAATAGAGATGGTAGAATAGAAGAGGCAAGGGGTCCTGGCCTGGCGCTATGTCTCTGCAGGCGGAAGTTTGGAGTAGGAGCAGATGGACTCATCCTGATCGAGGACTCATCTAGGGCAGATTTTAAGTGGCAGTTCTACAATGCCGATGGTAGCAGGGCAGAGATGTGTGGAAATGGAGGGCGTTGTGCTGCCAGATTTGCCGTATCTCTGGGGATTGCATCGTCAGAACTCACTTTTGAGACAATAGCAGGGATCATGCATGCCAGTGTCAATGGATCTACTGTGAGACTTCAGCTCCCTGCAGCACAGGGCATCCGTCTGGATATACCAGTGGAGGTCAGAGGCGGACAGGTCTCTCTGGACTGTCTGAATACTGGTGTACCACATGCAGTATGTCTTGTCCCAGACGTAAAGGCCGTCCCAATAGGAGAATGGGGACGGATTATAAGATACGATCCCTGCTTCCAGCCATCAGGTACCAATGTGGACTTTGTCCAGGTATTAGACACACACAGTATCCTTATCCGCACCTATGAACGCGGTGTAGAGGCAGAGACCATGGCCTGCGGTACTGGTGCAGTGGCCTCTGCTATACTCTCTTCTTATAAGGGCCTTACTAAAAGCCCTGTCAAGGTAAAGACCTCTGGCGGTGAGATACTGACTGTCTATTTTGAGCTATATGGCAGAGAGGCCAGAGATATCTCTCTTGAGGGAGAGGCCCTCTTTGTATATTCAGGACAGACTGAGGACGACCTGATCGTATGATCAATACCACTGCCATATAGGTTCATTGCCTGGGCCGGCCTGCTCTGTGCCTGGTGGGGGTGGATATGGCAGGGTCTGGCGAGGAGGCTCTTTGGCAAGTGCCTCTTTGCTCCCCCAGAATTCGCTGATCCAAGAGAACCAGGTGCTTCTCTGCTTTTTTGCAGGGGCTTTGGGCATAGGCGGAATTGGTGGTAGGGCCCTATTTCTTTTGGCAAACTCTATCTTGTGGATCTTAAGCGGCCTGGGTGGTGGTATCAAGAGCGCCCTGGCATATATCTTTTTGTCTAGGGGTAAAGAGGCCTGCTTTTTCGTTCCAGGGAGCTTGAGGAATGACCTGACCAACAGGTCTGGATGCATCCTTGAGATCATGATACCTTTGTCTTTGCGATTTTTTTTCTGAAGTACCTCTTGGGTAACCCCTTTATTCTCAGAGGCATGTGCTGCTACTGGTGGGGACAGGATACGTCCCTTTGCCTGTCTTGCAAAGTCCTCGACATCAGGCAATACCTCGTTGAGGGACTTAGGAGAGAAGGCAAGAGAGAGGACAGAGGCCTTGGAACCTGCCTGGAATAAGTCCAGGGCCATTGCTATGCCCTTTCCTTTTGTGGTTATCTTGCCCTTGAGGATATAGTCTACACCGAGTCTGTGGGCTATATCCTTTATATTTGGGGAGGAAATCGAACCCTTTTCTATCAGGTCTCGGACCTCAAGGGGGTCCACAACAGAGATCCTGTCAGATGCCAATCTGGTACTCAGAATCTCCTCTGTTGCAGGCCCTATATAGGAGAAGGGACCAGCAGAGCGGACATTGACAGGCAGGATAGCGACCTTTGTCTTGTGAGAGGCGGCCTCGGCACATATAGGACAGAGGACAAGAAGGGTGGCCAAGACGATCAGGGATATCCTTTGGATATGGTCTTTTATCATAATCTGACCTTTTTCTGACCTGTTTTAGACCTGGGCCCTGATGGCGGCAAGAGTTTCTGCCTCTTCATCTTTTCAATCAGGGTAGTCCTATTCATGCGCAGTAGTTTAGCAGCTCGATTTTTGACCCATCCTGTCTGCTCCAAGGCCTGGAGGATCAGAGACCTCTCTAAAGACTTCACGGCGGAGTCAAGAGAGAGACCCTTTTGGGAGAATTTACTCAAGGGGATGGCAAAATCTGGGCTCAGGTGATGTCCTCCTGACTCCAATATCCTCTTAGGGAGGTCCTCTAGCGTTATCTTAGGGCCATTGCCCAGTATTATCATACGCTCGATTGTATTCTCTAACTCCCTTACATTACCTGGCCAATCATAGTCCATCAGGCACTGCATGACGTCATCTTCTATGTCCTGAAGGCCTGCTCTCCTGCCGAATTTTGCCAAAAAGTGTTTGACCAGTAAGGGGATGTCAGAGCGACGGTCCCGCAGTGGAGGTACGTGTATGGGGATCACGTTCAGGCGGTAATAGAGGTCTTCCCTGAAACGGTTTTCGTGGAAGGCCCTCTCCAGATCGGTATTTGTGGCAGCCACGATCCGTATGTCTACCTCTATGGTCTTCACTCCTCCTACCCTCTCAAACTTACGTTCTTCCAGGACGCGCAAGAGTTTGACCTGTAGGGCCGGGCTCATCTCCCCTATCTCGTCCAAAAAGATTGTGCCCTTATCTGCGAGCTCAAAACGACCTATCCTGCTGCGTATAGCATGTGTAAAGGCCCCCTTCTCGTGGCCAAACAGCTCACTTTCCAAGAGTTCTTCAGGTATGGCGGCACAGTTTATAGGGACAAAAGGCCCTTTTTTGCGTCTACTGGCATAGTGTATTGCGTGGGCAACAAGCTCTTTCCCTGTACCACTCTCTCCAGTAATCAGGACCGTACTGTCTGTCTTTGCCACCTTTTTTATCACCTCAAAGACCTTCTGCATGGACTCACTATTTCCTACTATCCGATTAATCCCATGGATATCCTCTAATTCTTGCCTGAGTGACTGATTCTCTCTATATAAGGTCCTGAAATTGAGTGCCTTGTTTATTACCATGAGGACCTCTTCTGGCTTTACAGGCTTTGTGAGGTAGTCAAACGCACCTTGACGTATGGCCTGAACGGCCCCTTGTATAGTCCCAAAACCAGTTATTACGATACAGATGGTCTCTGGAGAATGCTTCTTGATAAAATCCAAGACGTCCATCCCATCCTTCCTGGGCATGGCCAGGTCAGTAAGTACTATGTCGAAAAAGTACCTATCGATCTTTTTTACTGCCTCTTGTCCGTCGCCGGCTGTATCTACAGCAAAGCCCTCTTTTTTTAAGATTTCAGCCATAATGGATCGGATCTCTTGACTGTCATCTACTACCAATATTGTCTCATTCCGCATGTCTTTTTATCCATCTTGTTCTTTAGATTGGCTGGGCTATTTTGGCCTACAGCCTAAAAGAATCAGGCCAACTTTCTAGAGAGAGCTTTATGCCCTTCCTGCCTTGGATTGAGGTAGACCCCTACTCTACAGAGTTATAGTCCCAAATTCAACTGCCGAATAAAATGACTCCTTTTGTAATTCTTCACGCCCAGGCCAGCAGCCCCGGGAATGTGAACAGATACCTCTCCTCAATTTTAGTAGATTAGTTGACATGATGTCAAAAATGTCATTGGACAGTGACGTTACGTCAAAAGGATTACCCAGTTAAAAACCTGTCAAAGATCCCCTGTGTAATTTTCACTACATCTGTATTGCCTGGCAGGTCCAGGAGAGGCTCCTGTTGGATCTCGCCCTGAAATATCTCTTCGCTTGTAGGGACATAGCCTCCAAATACGAGGTCTGTCTCTTTTATGATCTCTTGTATCTGGTCCTTCAGCCTTATAGGTAAATTCTTGGGCGTCCTGTTCACTATGAGCACCTTATGCCTTACTTCTACCTTTAGTGCCTTCGTAAGATTGGCAATACGTGCTGCAGTAAGCACCCCTCTGGAAGAGGGGTCTGAGACCACGAACAGGATGTGTATCTTTCTGAGGTTTAGTCGGCTCAAGTGCTCCATTCCTGCCTCATTATCTACTAAGATATAGCGATAGCTCTGGGCCAGGCCCTCCATTACCTCTGAGAGGATAGAATTGGCCATACAGTAACAACCAGGCCCTTCAGGCTGTCCCATCACGATCAGGTCAAATCCCCTGGCTTCTACGATAGCACGATTTATGTAGATCTCCATATACTCTCTCTTGGTCATGCCAGGAGGGGTTTCTGTCTTCATGCGGTCTTTTAGCTCTCCAATATAGGTCTCTACTGAGAGACCCAGGAGCTCATTGAGATTGGCATTGGCATCGGCATCTACGGCCAGGACAGGGGTCTGTCCCTTATCCACCAGGTACTTGATGAGGAGGGCAGAAAGAGTAGTCTTACCTGTGCCACCCTTTCCTGCCATGGCCAGGACCCTGGCCTTTTTATGCCCTAAATTGGTCTGATACATTTTCAAAATCCATCAATCACAGTCACGAAATCCACAGGACCTGCATACAGAACAGCTGGCTGCCTTACCCATCCTGGCAGATACCTCACATATACCCCTCTCATTCCAGTTGACAGTGACATAGAGGTCCCCATACCCTGTCTGCACTCGCTGTGAGACCCCATATCTCCTCCCTGGCCAGGGTCTCGGACTAGTCCCCCCCTCTATGTCCACTAGAGGTCGCGCTCCTTTTTTCAGGTCCAGGACCTGGACAGGTCTGCTGCCACTGCGGTAGATAGTTATGCCCTTTAGTCCCTGTCTCCAGGCCAACAGGTATGCATCTCTTATAGACTCCTTGGTTGCATCTTCTGGGAAGTTTATGGTCTTGGATACTGCATTGTCGGTCTCTTTTTGGAATGCGGCCTGGATGGCTATGTGGCCTTCAGGCGGGATATCCATAGATGTGATGAATATTGACTTCAGGTCCTCAGGGACTCCAGCTACATCCTGTATCGATCCGACCTGTGCGATCTCCTGCATCAGGGCATCAGAATATCTGCCCCTCTTCTTCATGGCCTCTACAAACAGGGGATGGGTCTCCAGCAGCTCTGTACCATCCAGTACATGCCTGACATAGCTGACTGCAAACAGTGGTTCAATACCGCTAGATACCCCGGCAATGATACTGATGGTCCCAGTTGGTGCAATAGTAGTGGTGGTGGCATTTCGCATATAGGGAGTCCTGGGATTGTCGTATATGCTCCCCTTATAGGCAGGGAAATTGCCCCTCTTTTTTGCGAGTTCTGCAGAGGCCGCCTTTGACTCTCTATTTATAAAGGACATAATTTCTCTGGCCATAGAGACGGCCTCTCCAGAGTTATAGGGAATGCCCAGACGGATCAGCGAATCTGCAAAACCCATTACTCCGAGCCCAATCTTTCTGGTCTTGAGTGTCATCTCCTGAATCTCTCTTACTGGAAATCTGTTGACCTCTATCACATTGTCCAGAAAATGGACTGCCTGCCATACCGTCTCCTTAAGACTCGGATAGTCTATTCGCCCATCTTCTACAAACAGACTCAGATTGATAGATCCCAGGTTGCATGACTCATAGGGCAAAAGTGGCTGTTCTCCACAGGGATTCGTGCTCTCGATCTGTCCCAGATCAGGTGTGGGATTTGCCCTATTGATCCTGTCCAGAAATATAATCCCAGGCTCACCGCTAGACCACGCCGCATCCACTATTTTATTAAAGATGTCTGGAGCCCATACACGACAGACCTCTCTGCCAGTCCTGGGGTTGATAAGGGCATAGTCCTTACCTTTCTCTACTGACTCCATAAACTCTTCTGTCAATGCAACAGAGACGTTGAAGTTATTGAGCCTGTCAGTGTGAGTCTTGGTAGTTATAAATTTCTCGATATCTGGATGATCTATCCTCAAGATGGCCATATTGGCACCTCGCCTGGCCCCACCCTGTTTGACAGCCTCAGTGGCGATATCAAATATGGTCATAAAGGAGATCGGCCCACTGGCAATGCCATGGGTAGACCTGACTGGATCTCCCTCAGGACGTATCCGCGAGAAAGAGAACCCAGTACCACCCCCGCTCTTGTGAATCATGGCAGTATACTTTAGTGTCTCAAAGATGCTGTCAATAGAGTCCTCTATGGGAAGCACAAAGCACGCAGAGAGTTGCCCTATATCCCTGCCGGCATTCATCAGGGCAGGCGAATTGGGCATGAACCGAAGTGAGGCCATGAGTTCATAAAATTCCCTGGCAGTGGCATGCACATCGGCATGTCTATCATATGAGAGGTCTCCCTGGGCAACAGCAGTTGCCACTCTGAAAAACATCTCTTCAGGCGTCTCAATGATCCTTCCCTGCTCATCTTTTCTCAGATATCTGCGGGCCAGCACCACCAGTGCATTGTCAGTCAGAGGCAACTCTGTCTTAGGCAGACCCTTTCCAGTGTCAGATACAGTCATTGGCTGAGACCTTTTAATCTCTTCATGATATGATCGTGTCTCAAAAGGATTACCCAATCTTTCCCATTATATAGATCATATCCTATCCAAGTCAATTTGACTTATATATACAGCAAACGTAACTGTTCACATTTTTTGGCCAGCAATAGCCTCTCTCAGGTCTTCAGAAACAGCTTGATGCACAGATTAATCCGCACTAATTCTGAAGGCGACTCTATTGATGAGTTATGTGAATCTGTGTATCGTGTATTTAATCTTTTACTTTGAGCCTTAAGCTTCCAGCTTTGGGCTATTTTTGGATAAAAAACTATATCTTATCTCTGCAGACCTTGTGTCTTGGGTAAGGCAGCCAGTAAAAAAGAGATCTCTTGCCATGACTATAAAGATATATAACACATTTACACGCAGAAAGGAGATATTTGAGCCATTAACGCCAGGATATGTACGTATGTATGTATGCGGCATAACCAGCTATGATCGCTGTCATATCGGGCATGCCCGCTCCGCAGTGGTATTTGATGTAGTGGTCCGCCACCTCAGGCACAGGGGATTTAAGGTAAATTTTGTAAGGAATTTTACTGACATTGATGACAAGATTATCAACCGGGCCAGAGAGGAAGGGATCTCTACCAAGGCCCTGGCAGAACGCGAGATAGGGCACTTCTATCAGGATATGGATACCCTAAATGTACTCCGTGCCAGTATAGAACCAAGGGCAACAGAACACATCCAGGACATCATCCAGCTTATAGAGGTCCTGGTAAAGAGAGGTTATGCCTATGCTGCAGGAGGCGATGTCTACTTTTCTGTCCACAAATTTCCTGGTTATGGTGCCCTCTCAAAGAGAAGCCTGGAAGAAATGCAGGCCGGTGCCAGGATAAGTCCAGGGGAACAGAAAGAAGATCCCATGGACTTTGCATTGTGGAAGGCGGCAAAGCCTGGTGAGCCAAGGTGGGAGAGTCCCTGGGGACCAGGCAGACCTGGATGGCATATAGAATGCTCGGCCATGGGTATGAAGTACCTTGGACCCACCTTGGATATCCATGGGGGAGGCCTGGACCTCATATTCCCTCACCATGAAAATGAACGTGCCCAGTCTGAGGCAGCAACCGGAAAGACATTTGTCCGCTTCTGGATGCATAATGGTTTTGTAACCATCCGTGATGCCAAGATGTCAAAGTCCCTGGGGAATTTTGTGACCATCCAGGACATCCTTGAGAGATATCACCCAGAGGTCCTGAGACTCTTTCTCCTCTCCAAGCATTATCGCAGTCCCCTGGACTACAGCCCTGAGGCACTCACTGAGACATCCTCTGCACTTGAGCGGTGCTATGCAGCCCTCTATAATGCAAGACATATCTCAGAGAGACCAGTAAAGAGACAGCGGCCTCTCACTGATAGGGCCAGGGAGGCCATAGACATATTGAGGCACCTGCAGGACCAATTTGACCAGGCCATGGATGACGACTTCAACACTGCCCAGGCCATTGGCCATCTCTTTGAGGCAGTGAAGGCACTAAATTGCCTCAGCCAGGACGCAGAGAAGATGCCATCGGCCCTGTATGCAGCTCCATTGAGGGAAGGGATAGAGTCCATAACTGAGGCCGCAGAGGTACTGGGGATACTCAATGAAGACCCTGATACATACCTCAACAAAAGGAAGCTTGAGGCACTGGAGGTGCTTGGGATAACAGAGGCCAGGGTCTTAGATGGCATAGAGAAGAGGGCCAGGGCCAGAAAAGAGAAAGATTGGGCAACTGCAGACAGGATCAGAGATGAACTAGAGGCACAGGGGATAGTCCTCCAAGACGGACCTGGAGGGACTACCTGGAAGATAAAGATCCCCTGAGTCTTTGCCTTTAGCCTTTAGGCAGAGACCAATTTTTGTCATCAGAGATATCCAGGCTCAATTACTCTCCATATACAATAACTGTGAGTCTGGCATAGACCCCTAAGACATTAGTACTCTCATACTCTACATGATCAATCTTAGTGATATTTCCATTTTTCATCGCTGCCTTTATGGTCGCATCTCCACTTCCAAAGCCCAATATAGAGGTAACAGTAGCCATACCAATCTTAGTATATCTCCGATTATCAGTCCGTACACTTTTACCAATACTGCTATTTGCAGGATACATATATAGAGGGTAATCCTGTTTGTAATCACCATAGATGCCACTATATATGCTCGGTTCAGGTGTTTTTATCATTGCACAGCCTGTAAATAAAAAGGCAGCAAGGAGCAAAACGATCAGATATCCAAGTCTCTTTTTCAAACCCAATTACCCCCTTTCAGTCTCTGCGTAACTGTCCACATCCCGTATAGGGTTACAGAAAGGGGTATGAACGGTTACATGTAATCTTATAAATCTTTTACATCAGCTCTGTCAAGAAATGGATAAAACCCTTAGTATGTGATGCTCCTTATTTTGCCTCACGGCAATGCACTTGCAATCGACTACTAGTTTATGATAGAAGTTATCTATCAGTGGTTCAGCTTCAGGGAAAAGGAGGGTCCCCATGAATAACTACAAATCTTATTTATTGTTCGTCGCTATAGCTATTGTTGTTTCAGCTTCAGGTTCTGCTTTTGCAGCTAGCTTAAGCAGGGCTACTGCGACATGCATCGAATGTCATGAGAGCGTCACGCCGGGCATAGTTGCAGCCTGGAAGGCCAGTGCACACTTCAAACTTACTCCTGCAGATGCCCTTAAAAAACCTGGGCTTTACAGAAAGATATCGGCCCAAAAGGTACCTGCCAAACTAAAGGACGTAGTGGTGGGCTGTGCTGAGTGTCACATGGCGAATCCCAAAAGACACAAGGATACCTTTGAACACAATGGATTCCAGGTACATATTGTCGTTACTCCAGGAGACTGTGCAGTCTGCCACCCGAAGGAAACAGAGGAGTATGCAAAGAACCTTATGTCAGAGGCATACAATAACCTGACTGGCAATCCGCTTTATAGAGACCTGATGGACTCAGTTAATGCTGTTCAGGGCTACCACAGTGGTAAACTTTCTTATGCCTCAAAGGTGGATGGTCAAACTGAGGCTGATTCATGCCTGTCCTGCCACGGGACAAGGGTTGGGGTAAAAGGGATGAAGACCAGGGAGACTGAAATGGGCGACATGGAGTTTCCTGTGCTGAGCGGCTGGCCGAATCAGGGAGTGGGGAGGGTGAACCCTGACGGGACCAAGGGCTCCTGCACTTCGTGTCATCCCAGACACAGCTTCTCCATGGCCATTGCGAGAAAGCCTTATACCTGTGCGCAATGCCACAAGGGACCCGATGTACCGGCATATAAAGTTTACATAGTTAGCAAACACGGAAATATCTACTCTTCGCAGGGGAAAAACTGGAATTTTGAGGCAACGCCTTGGGTGCCTGGAAGGGATTTCTCTGCCCCTACCTGTGCAACCTGTCATGTAAGTCTCCTTGCCAACAAAAACGGAGAAGTAATAGCCAGGCGGACTCACCAGATGAATGACCGGAGTGCATGGAGGCTCTTTGGTCTTGTCTATGCCCATGCGCATCCAAAGAAAGCTGACACAACAATAATAAGGAACAAGGCCGGACTTTCTCTACCTACGGAACTTACCGGCCAGCCTGTATCGTCTTTTCTCATCGATACGAAGGAACAGAATAAGCGCGATGAGAGGATGCAGAGGATATGCCTTTCTTGTCACACCACCCAGTGGGTAAAAGGTCATTTTGCAAAAATGGAAAATACCATAAAGGTCACCAATCAGATGACCCTTGCCTCAACAAAGATACTGCTCAATGCCTGGAAAGTAGGAGCTGCAAAGGGTCCTTCCCAGAAGGACAGCATATTCAACGAGGCGATAGAGAAGATGTGGGTGGAGCAGTGGCTCTTCTATGCCAATTCAACGAGGTTTGCCTCAGCCATGGCCGGGGCAGACTATGGTGTATTTGCCAACGGCCGCTGGTATATGTCCAAGAACCTCCAGATGATGTCAGACTGGCTAGAATTTAAGCTTTCAGCCAAAAAGAAAAAGTGATAGGCTGGTCTGTTGGCACAGAAACTATACAAGGGAACTCACAGTTGAAATATTTGCAGATAGTGATAAAAATAAGAAAAATGTGTTATCCTGATAGCTACCAAGTGGTATCAAGTCAGCGATAAAGAACTGACAAATGAGAGGAGTGAGGCACTTCATTAGATAACATAAATAAGAGAGATATCGGTGCCCCAGGGGCTTAATAGGGAATCCCGTGAAAGACGGGAGCGGTCCCGCCGCTGTAACCCCCCTTTTAGACATAAAGGGACCTTTGGCACTTTATGGTCACTGTCCCGAGGAAATCGGGATGGGAAGGCCGCCAGGGGGTAGGGAAGCCAGAAGACCTGCCGGTATCTTTTATTGATTGTCTCAAGCCGTCGAGGAACGGGTTGCGATCAGCCAGATATAGACGCCATATCGGTTTTAGCAAGGTGTTGATAGACGACTGTCCCGTCCCTCAAGCTGTCCAGGGGACCGGCCACAGGTCTCAACGCCGGCCTCCTATACCATAATTAAGAATATACGGGAATAAGGAGGAAAAATGAGGCTGAAACTGATAGTGCTATCTCTGGTTGTCATTCTAATGGCTGCCTCCCAGCCGGTCTGGGCAAAAGAGAAACAGAAAAAGGTCTATAAGCTGGGAGAGGTAGTTGTCACGGCCACACGCTCAGAGGTAAAAAAAGAAGAGGTCCCGGCTGTCATAGATGTCATAGGGCCAGAGGACCTCAAGACCACTGTAGACACCAATGTCGTCAGGATCCTCAAGAAAAACAGCAGTATCGATGTGATCGACTATCCAGGAGTGCTCTCCGGGATCGGAATCCGCGGGTTCCGCCCAGAGTTTTCAGGAATCACCAAACACTGCCTAATCTTGATCGACGGGCGTCCAGCCGGGGCCACAAACCTGGCCACGATTCTAAAAGACAATGTGGAGCGGATCGAGGTACTCAAAGGTCCTGCCTCGGCCCTGTACGGTGCCGAGGCCATGGGTGGAGTGGTAAACATAATCACAAAAAAATCAACAGGCAAGATCAAGACGCATATCACCGGTGGCGGCGGGAGCTTCAGCACCCACTATGAAGGCATCACCTCTGGCGGCAAGATAAACGACTGGCTGGATTTTGATGCCTCTGTCAGCAACAGGAACCAGAATGCCGACTTCAGGATGGGCAATGGCAGGAAGAGGGACAATACGAGCTACAGCGAGAGATATGGCAGTCTGAGACTGGGGTCTTCATTTATGGAGAATTGGCGTATCGACGCCAGGGGAGACTGGTATGCAGGCAGTCATATCAAGACGCCCGGTGCCCTGTATTACGAAGATAAGAGGCCTTCAGAGAAGAACATTGACCGTTATGGTGGAGATGTCTCCATTAGAGGCAAGATCAGAGGGCATGAACCGCTCTTCACTGCTTATGCCTCTCACGAGAGCACAGAATATATCAGGAGATATAAAGGGCAGACCCCTTATAAAAACTACGTAGGTGAGACAGGATGGTGGGGGACACAATTCCAGGACTGCTACCACTTCCTGGATCATGACCTCACAATAGGTACAGACTATCAGGATATCGATGTCAAGTCCAGAAGCTATAAGGTCAATGGCAGCCGCAGGGCCCCATATTCTCCGGACAGCGAACGTAAAAATATAGGTGTCTTTGGCAATGCCTTCCTGAGGTTTTTTAACGAGCGCCTCATACTCAATGTCGGTGTCCGGCATGACCGGTTCAGGCTGATCACAAAAAAGA
>JALTHG010000073.1 GCA_027004715.1 Deltaproteobacteria bacterium | reverse complement strand
GGCAGCAAGGGCATCGGTCTGATGTAGATGTGAAGATATTGCATACCAGGTCCATGTTTATTCTCACCTTCCTGGGATACAGCCTGTTGTCAGCGATGGCTGCATATCCTGATACCTCAGAGGCGATCATCAAAAATGAGATCCCTTATGGGCAGAGAGCTGGTGGTCTGCTTGGAAGGGGCACGGTTATTACTGCGCTCCTCTGTGTAGAGGACCTTTCGCAAGGACATATTGCCATTGACTATGAGATAGCAATACCAGGTCCCCTGAGGCCATTGCCAGAAGATAGGGATATCAAGCTAGAAAAGGGGAAGGCCGTATGGATACTGAAGACCTCTTTCTGTCTCAACGTGGAAGGAGAGAAGTGGTTCAGGGTCATAAGGATATCTATCCCCAAAGACACCCCCTGTCAGGAATATCCTATCTGTGCCAGTGCCACTATCCAGGGCAAGACAGGTAAGGAGGTGATCAGACAGATCAGTCGCCTTAGGGTGGTTTCGACCAGGGAGATGAGAGATTACCTGGAGATAAAAGGCATAATCATTCCCTCAAACGAGGAGGGAGAGCCAGATGGCCGTCAGGAGCAAGATAGCTTTCTGATAAAAGGTAAGGGGGGATTCTGGCAGAGGCTGGCCCCTGTCAAGGGTAAGGGACCGGCCACCTATGCGACTGTGGTAATAAGAAACAAGGCACCATATAGGACTGTCTTGTTGGTAGAACTGGATATATTAGACCCGAAGACAGGTAAAAAGGCCAGGGGCTTTGAGTATCCATTTGCCGCCGAACACGGAGACCTGTTGGGAAGGGGAGAGATATACCAGGTCGTGGCCCTCAAGCCACAGGATGAAGAGAGGGTCATCCTCCCTATTTATACCAAACAAGGTGTCGTTTTGCCTGGCATTTACCTGGCTCGAGTCAGCCTCTTTCCCTTTGGGACCACCACCAATATTGGTCAAAAGGATGTAAAGATAGAGGTGATATCTGCCAGGTATATACCAGTTCTTATGACCATCATGGGAATAATAACGGCAGTTGTTGGGTGTTCTTTTTTTTATTGGAAGAGGAGACAATTCCTGGAGATGAAGGCTACAGACCTCATACTTATTGCCCTCTTTGGCACTGTGATGTTTACGGTGGTCAATATCCCTGGGACACTTCTCTTTAATGTCGCTCATGTCCTACTTGGGCCCTTCAGCTTTCTCCTCACCGGCCTGTTTTACAACGTGGTGTTTTATCTCCTCCTTATATCTCTTTTGGTCCTTATACCCAAAGTTGGGGTGGTTACCCTGGTAATAGCGGTCAGATTCCTTATGGGCAGCTTTATCCTTGGAGAATTTAGCCCCCTATCACTTATCTATTATCCCACAATGGCCACAGTCCTGGAGGGGACAGTCTATCTCCTGGGTCTCACAAGGAGGGGGCAGGACCCTGATAGAAAGGGGATTATACTCACTGCCGCAGCCATGGGCCTTGCAGATACTTACATAAGTCTTGTCTTCTTCAGTGCCAGTATGCTCTTCTACAGGCTATACTATGCCAATTGGTACATAGGGGCCTATCTTGTTATTGACAGCTTCTTCTTTACATTATTGGCCGTTCCATTTGGATTTAGATTGGGAAGAAGGCTCAGGGCAGTATCTGTAGTCTGAGGTAACTGTTCACATCCCCTGGCCGGCGACGTTACAGTTTGAGTATGATCGAGATCAAAGACCTGACTTATACCTATCCCGGGAAATCAATAGCCACCCTGAGGAACGTGAATATAGATATCCCAAAAGGGGAATTTGTTCTCCTCACAGGGCCTACAGGGTGTGGCAAGAGTACCCTATTAAAGACCATAAATGGACTTATTCCCCATTTAATCGGCGGCAAGATGGAGGGAAAGGTAGAGGTAGCTGGCCTGGATACCAGGAAGGCAGATGTATCAAGTCTTAGCCAGATTGCAGGAATGATATTCCAGAGCCCAGATGATCAGATATTCTCTACAGTGGTGCAGGATGAAGTGGCCTTTGGGCCCGAAAATCTGGCCCTGCCAGGGTACATGATCAGGAAACGAGTGGATGAGGCACTAGACACTGTAGGGCTGGATAACTTTCATTGTAGGGCTACGCATATGCTCTCCGGGGGGCAGAAACAGAGACTGGCTATTGCATCGGTTATGTCTATGGCGCCCAAGGTCCTGCTCCTTGATGAGCCCTTTGCCCAGTTGGACCCACAGGGCACATCTGAGGTCCTGAGTACGATCAGGGAACTGAATGAGAATGGGATGACAGTGATCCTGGTAGAGCACAGAATCTATGAAGTGGCTCATGTGGTAAGCAGGGTTATGGTTATGGATAATGGCGGTATCGTCCTGGATGATGAACCAGAGAGGGCGCTTAAGGAGATAAGTAATGGCATTAAACCATACCTTAATCCGCCAGATCACCAGACATTTTTGCTGTCAGGGGAAAAGGATTCGGAGGAGACGGCCCTGGAGATGAAGGGGGTCAGCTTTCAATACGACAAGGGGGCCGATTTTGTCCTAAAGGGGGTCAATCTCAGGATCAAGAGGGGAGAGGTTGTATCCCTTATGGGGAATAATGGTTCTGGCAAGTCTACGATCCTACTCCATTTTACAGGACTCCTCAGGCCCTCAAGGGGCCAGATACTTGTATTTGGGCGTGATATATCCAGACTGAAGACCAGGAGGCCTTCCAGTACTGTAGGATTTGTCTTTCAAAACCCGAACCTGATGCTCTTTAATGAGACTGTCTGGCAGGAGATAGCATTTGGTCCAAAGGCACTTGGGCTTGAGGGGCCAGGGATAGACCAGAAAATAGATGATATCATGACTGCCATGGACATAACTGAACTCAGGGATGAAAATCCCTTGGCCCTCAGCGGTGGACAGAGATTAAGGGTGGCAATTGCATCGATCCTCTCCATGGGGCCTGAGATAATCCTCCTTGATGAGCCCACCTCTGGCCAGGATAAATCCAGCACCGATGGCCTGCTGGGGCATCTCTATGGATTATCAAAAAAGGGTATAACGATCCTCTTTACTACACATGATATCGAGGCGGCCATAAGGTGGTCGGATAGGCTCCTGGTAATGAATGGTGGGAGGATAATAGCAGACGGCCTTCCTGTTGAAGTGGCAAGGGAGACCAGGATACTAAAAAAGGCAGGATTAAGGCCACCGCTCTGTCTTGAGCCTGGCAATATCTTGGGCATTGAGGCCATCAGCTCCCAGGGAGGATAGGGTGTTTAAGATAAGGGCACTCACTGCTACTGAAAAGAAGGGATCATTGATATACCGTTTAGATCCAAGGACAAAGCTCATTGTCCTCTTCAGTATAGGCATGATAGTGATAGGCCTTGATAGACCATGGCACCTCTTAATCCTGTTTATCTTCACAGTTATGGGCCATATTCTGGCAGGTTTTGATCTGAGTAAATACAAAGTGACGCTCTTGATTATCCTGATTGGCCTTTGGGGTGTTGTCATGTCCCAGGGCATATTTTATAGGGAGTGGCCCAGGACCGTTATATTGACGATTATCCCCAGAGACCTGCCCATTGTTGGTCAGCTGACAGGAGGGGTCTATCTCTACAGGCAAGGACTTCTCTATGGTCTGGCTCAGGGTCTGAGGTTTGCTACCATGATCGCCTCTGGCCTCCTTATCGCATGGACTACTGAGCCAAGGGATCTACTCCTTGGGCTGATCAGGCTCAGGCTGCCCTATGGGATTGCCTTTATGTTTATTACCTCGATCAGATTCCTCCCTATCCTGATCTCAGAACTCACTACAGTCATTGAGGTCCAGAGATTGAGAGGCGCAGGTCCCATAAAGTTAGGAAAGGGCACTATAAGGAGTGTAATAGACATCCTGACACCTGTACTTGCCAATTCGGTAAAGAGGGCCGCTACCCTTGGGGCCTCATGTGAGAGCAGGGCATTTAATCCAAATCGTCCCAGGACCTATTTAAGAGAGCTCCATTACAGGTGGTGGGATGTCTTGATATCTGGGTTATCTATCGCTGCTGCAATCGCCATTGTCATTACAAAAATGACCTTTTTACTCTATCGGATAGATATACTCTATCTCTCCCAACTGAGGTGGTTGTATGCAATAGCAAGGGAACTCTGATGATATATAATCTTGAAGGAAGAGATGATGTCTAGAGAGGTATTCCCATTT
The DNA here is from genome assembly GCA_027004715.1 of Deltaproteobacteria bacterium. Lineage (GTDB taxonomy): Bacteria > Desulfobacterota > Dissulfuribacteria > Dissulfuribacterales > UBA3076 > JALTHG01. The sequence goes on along the minus strand of JALTHG010000073.1, from coordinate 3,172 downwards.
TCAGCTATCGTGGGGCAGGAACAGCTCAAGCTGGCGCTGATCTTGAATGCAATAAACCCCCGTATTGCAGGGGTCCTTATCCGCGGCGAGAAGGGAACTGCCAAGTCCACGACAGTACGGGCCCTGGCAGCCCTTTTGCCAGAGATCTCTGTTGTAAGGGGTTGTCCATATAACTGTGACCCGGCCTGTCCTCAGTATCTCTGCGATCGATGCAGAGATAGGCACATCGAGGTAATACAGCGGCCTCTCCCTGTGGTCACGTTACCTCTAAATGCCACTGAAGATATGGTTGCAGGGAGTATTGACTTTAGCAGGGCAGTAAAGGAGGGTGTCCGTGTCATGCAGCCTGGCCTCCTGGCAAAGGCCCATCGAGGTATCCTCTATATAGATGAGGTGAATCTCCTCGATGACCATATAGTGGATATCATCCTTGATGCAGCGGCATCTGGGCAGAATGTAATTGAGAGGGAGGGCATCTCTCTCTCCCATGCCTCCAGATTTGTCCTGGTAGCTACCATGAACCCTGAAGAGGGGGAGCTGAGGCCCCAGCTACTGGATCGTTTCGGCCTGTGTGTAGAGGTAAAGGCCATAGCCGACAGAGAGGATCGCGTCCTCTTGATGGAGCGTCGTGAGTCCTATGATATGTCCCCTCTGGACTTTATCAGACGATTTGAGGCACAAGACGCAGAGATTGCAGGAGAGATCATACAGGCAAGGCAGATGCTCAAGATGGTCTGTATGCCAAAGCACCTTCGCTCCCTGATATCTGAACTGGCCCTGGAAAACAATGTGGCTGGACACCGGGCCGATCTTATAATCGAGCAGGCCGCAAGGGCAATAGCTGCCCTGATGAGACACTATGAGGTCACATCTGATGACATCCTAAAGGTTGCACCCCTTGTCCTCTCCCATCGAAGGAGGGAGCCTGCGCCACCGCCTCCGCCTCAGGAGGATACCCAGGACCGTGAAGATCACCCTGAGGAGAATCACGGACATCAACAACAGGGGCATCAAGGTGATGGGGCAGGCCATCAATCGGGTGAAACGAATCCCTCAAAAGGCAGAGATGACGCCAGACCTGGTGGCCAGGAGAGAGATAGAGAACAACAGGGAGACACCACAGAACAGGTCTTTGATGTGGGCGAGACCTTCAAGGTCAAAAGGTTTACTTCTCGCAAAGACCGGCTGTTCCGTAAGGGCTCAGGCCGAAGGTCCAGGACCTGGAGCGCCCAAAGACAGGGGCGTTATGTCAAGAGCATGGCCTTTCATGACACGGGTGACGTGGCACTTGATGCCACCCTCAGGGCAGCGGCCCCATATCAGCTCAGGCGCGAGAATCGAGATGGTCTTGCTGTGGTCATACAACCAGGTGATATCCAGGAAAAGGTCAGGGAAAAGAGAGTTGGGAACTTTCTCCTGTTTTTAGTGGATGCCAGTGGCTCTATGGGTGCAAGAGGAAGAATGGTTGCCACCAAAGGGGCAATCATGTCGCTCCTTTTGGATGCCTATCAGAAACGAGACAGGATTGCCATGGTCTCTTTTCGCAAGGACAGGGCCGTAGTGAATCTACCCCCGACTTCCTCTATTGACCTTGCCGCGCGCCTCTTAAGAGAGATGCCTGTTGGGGGCAGGACCCCACTTTCGGCCGGCCTTGCCAAATCATATGAGATATTGCGTAATTACCTGACGCGCGACCCAATGGCCAGGCCCATTGCAATCATTATCACTGACGGCAGGTCCAATGTGTCACTAGGAGAAAAAAGGCCTGTAGATGAGGCCCTTGATCTTGCCGAATGGCTCTCATCTGAATCCCGGGTCCGGTTTATTGTAATTGACACTGAGAGTCAGGGGCTGGTCCAGTTTGGTCTGGCCCAGAGATTGGCCAGAGGCATGAACGCACAATATTTCCGTATTGAAGACCTGGATGCAAATACCCTTTTAGATATTGCAAAGGAGAACATCAAGTGAAAAAGACATCTGTCTATCCATTTTCGGCCATTGTGGGTCAGGAGAGGATGAAGCAGGCCCTGATCCTAAACGTCATCAATCCTACCCTCTCTGGGGTGCTTATCAGGGGTGAAAAGGGCACTGCCAAGTCGACTGCTGTTCGAGGTCTGGCAGAGATCCTGCCGGCCATAGAAGTGGTAAAGGACTGTCCCTTTCAACTCTCTCTGGGTGAGGCCAGAGAGGTCTGTCAGGAGTGTCCCCGCACTGAGTGCAGGGATGCCGTTCTTAACGGAGGGCCAATTGAGACCATCAAAAGGCCTATCCGCGTGGTGGAATTGCCTGTTGGAGCCACTGAAGACAGGGTGGTAGGGACCATGGACCTGGAAGAGGCCCTGAAGAGAGGTAAGAAACGCCTTGAGCCAGGCCTCCTGGCAATGGCCCACCGTGGGATCCTCTATGTGGATGAGGTGAACCTCTTGGATGACCACGTGGTGGATGTACTCTTGGATTCAGCGGCCATGGGAGTCAACACTATTGAACGCGAGGGAGTGAGCTTTTCTCACCCGGCCAGATTTACCCTCGTGGGTACTATGAACCCAGAAGAGGGGGAGCTGAGGCCCCAGCTACTGGATCGCTTTGGGCTCTGCGTCACCATCGAAGGTATCAATGACCCTGGGGCCAGGGTCTCCATTATGGAGCGGCGTCTGGCATTTGATGAAGACCCAGAGGGATTCTGTAAAGAGTGGGAAGGAGAATCAAGGAAATTGGTGGATAGGATAGAGAGGGCCAGAGACCTCTATCCAAAGGTCACGGTTGACCATAAGCTCTTCTATGAGATCGCCCAATACTGTCTGGATGTAGGTGTAGACGGCCATCGGGGTGATATTATCATATTGAAAGCTGCAAAGACCATGGCTGCCTTCAATGGCCAGACCCAGGTGACTAAGTCGGACATCGATACTGCAGCAGAACTTGCCCTGCCCCACCGCATACGTCGCCACCCCCTACAGGACGTAGTGATGGATATTAGCAGGCTGCGCCGGCAGAGACAGGCCACCCTGGCCAAGAGGATGTGAACTGTTAGCCTGTACGTGTCGTGATGAAAGGCTGAGGGATATATCTCCTGCTGAAGTCGTGAAAAAAATCTTGGCCCAGATACCATTGCCCAGGGGGCTCTTATCAAAGAGTAGGGGCTATTGGAGGGACTTTTTAGAGGCCGCTGAGT
>JALTHG010000072.1 GCA_027004715.1 Deltaproteobacteria bacterium | reverse complement strand
GAGACCCTATGCGACCGTGTAGGGATTATAGTAAAAGGCCGTCTGCGATACACAGGTTCTATAGAGAAGGCCCTCTATCCGCCAGGGAACAGATTGGAATTGACATTTCGATTGCCAGTATCCAAAACAGAAAAAATAGAGGCGCCGATTGTCTGGCAAAAGGGGGGATTGACCCGGATTGAGATCGGGGAACAAGAGGCGCCTAAGGTCATTACAGACATCCTGGAGTCAAGAGGGGTGATTGTCAATCTGGAACCGAGAAAGAGGTCGCTGGAGGAACTGTTTCTGGAGCTTGTTAGAGGGGCATAGAGGACTTTGTCCATTGATCTGCACTGAAACCCCTCAAAAGGCCGCTGCTGACAAGGTCGCCACAAGATCTAAAGATTTACTCTTCACAATGCGAGCGAAAGGGGCTATATTTTTGTAACTTCTAAATAGATTAGTAGGGACTGTCCACACTGGCGGTAGCCCTTTTCAGGGTCTCAGGGGCATAGAGGACTTTGCCCATTGATCTGCACTGAAGGCTATTGCTCTCGACGACGTAACGGTTATTTTACACCCCTACAGAAGTTGCCATGACTTATTGTGACATAGATAATAAGATTCATCCTGAGATGACCGTGCTTGATATTATTTGTAGGCACAGAGAGACAGAGAGTGTATTTAAGAAATACAATGAACAGGCAGGGACCTGTATCTGTTGTAATGCCCTGTTTGATACCCTGGAAGATGTAGCCAAAAAGTATAATCTGGACCTGGGAGTGCTTCTTTCAGACCTAAAGGCCGTGGCCAACTCCGCTTCAACAGGCAATGCTCAGGACGAAAGAAGGGGTGTTGGTTCTAAACATCACAGAAAAAACTCAAGATTTGACCCTTAACAGTATAGCTGAAGGGGGCTATATTCTCCGCCTTGAGCCTTGAGCTCTTTTTCAGATTCTGTCTGTTTACAGGGTGCTTCTTTTTTCAACATGCTCTCGCCCCCCTCACCCTGCCCTCTCCCTCTGGGAGAGGGTTTGGGTGAGGGGAAACACTGTATTACCAGGAGAAGATCAATGGACATCCAGGAGATAACCCAGAATGTAGAAAGAGAGGGCCTGGCCCTCAGGCAGGTCATGGCAGAGGTAGAGAAGGTCGTGGTAGGCCAGAGGGAGCTCATCGAGAGGATGCTGATAGGGCTCCTGTGTGGTGGCCACCTGCTCCTGGAGGGCCTTCCAGGTCTGGCCAAGACAACTGCCGTCAAGACCCTGGCTGCTACGATCAAGACGACCTTTCAGAGGATCCAGTTCACTCCAGACCTGTTGCCGGCAGATATCCTGGGGACCCAGATCTACAGGCCTGACACCACATCTTTTGAGATCAAGAAGGGGCCGATCTTTCACAATATTATCCTGGCAGATGAGATCAACCGGGCACCTGCCAAGGTCCAGAGCGCCCTCCTGGAGGCCATGCAGGAGCAGCAGGTGACCATTGGGGAGACCACCTTTCCCCTTGAGAGGCCATTTCTGGTCCTTGCGACCCAAAATCCTATTGAGCAGGAGGGGACCTATCCACTCCCAGAGGCACAGATAGACCGATTTATGCTGAAGATCAAGGTGGATTATCCCTCTGCTGAAGAGGAAAAGGAGATCATGCAGCGGGTCGAAAGGGGGGTTGCCAGAGAGGTCAAGGGGATAGTGGATGTCTCTTGTATAGAGTCTGCAAGAAAGGTAATGCGATCTATACACATGGAAGAGAAGATCATGGACTACATCGTGCGTATCTCCAGGGCGACACGTTATCCAGAGGAGTTTGGCCTGAACCTGGGGCCCATGATCAGCTATGGTGCCTCGCCCAGGGCCTCTATATGGCTTGGCCAGGCCGCACGCGCCCATGCCTTTCTGAATGGGCGTGGCTATGTGACTCCACAGGACGTCAAGTCCATGGCACCAGATGTACTCAGGCACCGGATTATCCTGAGCTATGAGGCAGAGGCAGAAGGAAAGGCTGCTGATGACCTGATAGGGACACTGCTGGAGCGGATCGAGGTCCCATGATACCCAGGGAGCTGTTAAAAAAGATCCAGGGATTCCACTTTAAGACCAGATACCTGGCCAATGACCTGTTTGCAGGCCAGTACGAGAGTGCCTTTAAGGGACAGGGGATGGAATTTGCAGAGGTCAGGGACTACCAGCCAGGAGATGACATCCGGACCATTGACTGGAACGTCTCTGCACGCTTTGGTCGCCCCTTTGTAAAGGTATTCCATGAAGAGAGGGAACTCACTGTCATACTCTTGTTGGACCTGTCTGGTTCCCTGCTGTTTGGGACCAGAAAGAAATTCAAGAGAGAGCTCCTGGCAGAGGTGGCAGGGATGCTGGCCTTCCTGGCCATCCGGACCAATGACAAGGTAGGGGCCATATTGTTTAGCTCTCAGGTGGAGGAATATATCCCACCCAAAAAGG
>JALTHG010000071.1 GCA_027004715.1 Deltaproteobacteria bacterium | reverse complement strand
CTGTTCATATTCCCTGGCCAGTGTAGCCTTCCTCTGCTGGCCGGCGACGTAAATGGTTCAAAAGGAGGGGTGTGAATGCTTACATCTGGGAACATGTTTGATTTGAAAAAAGATTGTAACTTCTCAATAAGTCCTGGCAATACAGTGTTCCCTCTCTCCCAAACCCTCTCCCTCTGGGAGAGGGCAGGGTGAGGGGGCGAGAGCATATTGAAAAAAGAAGCACCCTGTGATCGGCTACCAAAATGAAGCCTCCACTTATTGAGAAATTACAAAAGACACTCCAATGTTACTGATATCCCCTATTTTTTGGATTTTCTGGCAGTCTCTTCAGGGGGACTTGGCACATTTGACCCATGGCAATCCTCACAGTTATACTGGGCGGTGATGCCGAATTCTCCAGAAGGAATCTCACCCTCTGTATCATATTCCCCTTCTTTCCACTGATTCAAGAGTTCCACAAGGTGGTATGCCACGCTCGCGGTAACCCTTGCACAGCGATCCCTTCTCTCCGGACTCTTGAATGGCTTATTGGCAGCCTTCATCCATCTCCCTACTGATATGTGACAAAGGGGTGAACTGCTCGTAGTATGGGGTATTCTCTTGGGAGATACCTTTGGGTTTTTGGGCACATAAACCGGCAGGGCCGTCTTTGTATACCAGTCCAGGATCTCGCTGCCCATGAGTAGCCCGTCTGTTGCGCCACTGTACCTTGGTCCAATCATGCAGTTCGTAACAATGTTTGCCCCCATGACCGAACCGCATATGGTCCCCCAACCTGCAACTCCGCCTTCAAGGAACATAAAGCTATCTATAGGAAATGATCTATACGGTTCCCCTAGCTTTTCCCTGAGCTGGCTGAAGATACTGCTGATGACTGCTCCGCCGCAATAAATCCTGTACCATTCATGATAGGCTATCTCCGCAGTCTCGGTTGGATCTAGCTTTACATACGGCCAGGGCCACTTTTCGGTCTTGCCCCCTTTTGCCTCTGCCCTTGAAAAGGGATTGATGATTTGGCCAGCAACCACGCCTACTGAGAGTGCACCGGCACCTATAACAACCTGCCTTCTTGATAGCTTGATGTTGGACATGTTGTACCTCCTTATGATGTGCTTCGAAGAAAACAATGGGGTTTCTGTTCATGGATCTATCAATTTAACCTTCGCAGTCCCCCTTTTTGCTCTTTTTTATAAAACGTTATATATTAAGAAACATAACGAAAGTCAAGTACACCAAGAGGCTTAAATCATATGGGTATAAGTGGATCAGTTTTGATGAGATCTGAGGACCATAGGTATACCGATATTTTAGATTCTCAAGTTTCGGAATTGTATAATTAGCTTAAAAAACATTGGATTAGCCATGGACACACATGGACTAAAACTCCAAGAGGGCACTATTGGCATTTGGTGGCCCTTGGCAGGACTGCCAAATTATCTATGTGGGTCCTTGTGGGTCCATGGCTAAAAAAGTCTTTGATCTTGGATGCATTATTTGTCTTTACTTTCACCAGGTTATTTTAAGTCAAAAACTTGAGTTATATTCAAGATATGCCTAGGAAACCGAGACTGGATGCCCCTGGTGCCTGCATCATGTTATCCCAAATTATGCACTTCAAATGCCGAACAGAATGATTTCTTTTATAATTTCAGTAGATTATCGTTCATTGTAAAGGGCATGAGCCACCTGGATGTTTATCCACGGTCAGACAAGTGGCAATGGGTGAGGGTATAGATGGTGATGCACTTCGGTCAGGAAGCTTGGTTATTTTGGTGCTGAAGTAGCAAGGTTTCTCAGGGTGACAACTTCATCTGTGAACAGGTTGGCTTCTGCCCAAGAATTGCCGGAAGCAAACAAATATCTCCAGGTATAATGGGCTTTAGAACCAATATCCCCCTTTCCCTTAAGAGGCTTATCTGGTCAAGAGGACATCAACTTAAACATAATTGACCTATCCCCAATACTGTCCCTTCAGTGTGGTCCTATTCTGCTGTTGACAGGGGTAATCAGGTAAGCTAATTTTAATTTCAGGCTGAACGAGGGAGGAAAGAGCAGAAATTTTCTCTCTGGGCCAATTGCAGAGAAAGCAATATTTTATTACCTAAACAGTCCAGGTGCCGCAAGGCTTAATAGGGAACCCCGTGGGAGTCGGGGACGGGCCCGCCGCTGTAATCGGGGACGAAATCTGCAGTATGCCACTGTCTGCTTTAGGGCGGATGGGAAGGTGCGGAAAGTAGGGTGATCCAAAAGTCAGAAGACCTGCCTGGACTTACATAAGACGTAACCCTCGAGGACTGGGGTGCGGACATGGTGATCTTGAGGATAAAAAGGGAAATCCCCTGATCGATTGATTTCGGTCTGGGGATTTTTTTTGGAATTAAGATGACTAGCGTTATATTCTTGATATAATGGTCTTTTATCCTGCCAACCTTATCAATATGGCGGCGTTCCTGTGTTACCTGATGAAGCCTCAGGCAGTCGTCCATAGGCTG
>JALTHG010000070.1:7916-21203 GCA_027004715.1 Deltaproteobacteria bacterium | reverse complement strand
CCGACAGGCACTCTGCTAGCCAGTGATTGACTGATGCCATTTGGAGGAGTCTACTGTTGACAGAGTCATTTACCTTATTAATATAGGTCTGATATCGGATGTCAGGTCTTTATCGGTGTCTCCTTTAATTAGGGGCGTTATTTAAAGACGTATGGTATAAAACATGCATATTCCCGAAGACATCCTTCAAAGGGTGCTCGAGGCAGCAAATATCCGAGAGGTCATTGGGGAGTACGTATCTCTAAAGAAGAAGGGCCAAAATTGGATTGGTCTCTGTCCCTTTCATCCTGATAGAAATCCCTCTTTTTCAGTTAATGAAGAAAAACAGTTCTTTTACTGCTTTGGGTGTGGTGAAGGTGGTAATGTCCTTAAATTCCTCATGAAGATACAGGGCATAGACTTTGTGGGGGCAGTAAAGGCACTGGCCAGCCGTTACGGGATAACCATCCCTGAGAGACCACAGTCCCTTCGAGAGCAAGAGCGACACAGAGAGAGAGAAGGATTGATTTCTCTCAATCTCCAGGCAAGCGAATTCTATCACCAGAATCTCCTTCATTCAGAAGAGGCTGCTGATGCACGTGCATATCTCAACAGACGCGGCCTGAATTCAGAGATCATTTCTAGATTTCGCCTGGGATGGGCCCCCAGTCGATGGGATGGCCTTGTCAGGTACCTCAATTCTAAGGGACTGCCGCTAGACATGGCAGAAGAGGCAGGACTGCTTATATCTAGAAAAAATGGGACAGGATATTATGATCGTTTCCGTGGGAGGATTATATTCCCCATTGCAGATAGATCTGGCAAGATAGTGGCCATGGGTGGGCGTATCATGGGAGAGGGCCACCCAAAATACCTGAATTCTCCTGAGAGCCCAGTCTATCATAAAGGACGGGTCCTCTATGGACTATATCAAAACAGGGCTGCAATCAGCCATAAGGGTATGGGATATATAGTAGAGGGATATATGGATTTCCTGGCCCTGGCTCAATATGGGATAGATCAGGCCCTTGCCACTCTTGGTACTGCCTTGACTGAAGACCACGTCAGACAACTGAGGGGTCTCTGTAAGGACTGGGTATTGGTCTTTGATGGCGATGCCGCAGGTATCAAGGCCGCACTCAGGGCCCTACCCCTCTTCTATAGATTAGATCTCAGGGTCAAGGTGCTTACCCTTAATCCTGAAGACGATCCAGATACCTTTATCAGGCGGGAGGGTAAAGAGGCCTGGGAGGCCATGGCAGACAAGGCCTGTTCAGGCATGGATTTTGCGGTGAGACAGGGCCTGGCCTCTTATGGCAGGGATACAGAGGGAAGACTCAGGACTATAGAGGATGTACTACCCATACTTCAGGCCATTGGAGATCCAGTCAGGAAATCGCTTTTGGTGGGACATATAGCCCAGAGACTGGGGGTAAGAGAGGAGAGCCTCTGGGAACGTCTGAATAGTAAGGCCGATATCAGGAGAGAGCCAGGAGGTCCTAAGCTCAAGGTCTATAGGGGTCCTAAAAACAGTGCAGATGCCAAATTGATAGGTTTTCTTCTCAGATATCCAGAATATATGGGGATCTTCATGGACTTAGACCTGGAGCTTTGGCTTAAGGACCCATCCTTAAAAGACCTGTGGATGGCAATGTCACATCTCTATAGCATGACAGGTAGACTTGAGCCCTCTGTGCTTGAGAGTCAGCTTGAAGCTATTCCTAAACTCAGGAACCTGGCCATGCAGCTTTCCGCAGATTTCCCGGCATGTGGAGACAAAAAGGAGATGCTCTCAGGCCTCAAAAGGTATTCTGAGGGTTGCCGTAATAAGCTGCTGAGATGGAATATCCTGGAACAGATGAGGACCCCTTCTGGAGAAATAGATGACGAGAGGCTCTTGAGGCAATTTCTACAGTTTATATGATAATCTGCAATTTTATCTCTTTTAAGAGGTGTCCAATTATCTGAGAAAAGGAGGAGTTGATGGAAGGAGAAGAGAAAAGGCTCTTATATCCGTCGATAGGTGATCGGGTAATTAGCAGAGCAAGTGTAGAGAATTGTAGTGAATACAGGAGAGAGATAGACCCACACAGGGGTATCGGCCAGGGTCTCAAGGAAATGCAGGGCCTATATGATGGTCCTAAAGGGGAGGCAGAGAAGATGGAGGATGAAGATACAGAAGAGATCTTTCTTGAAGAGAAATCCTGCGATCCTGAGGCCAGTGATCTATATCTGCGTGAAGGAGAGGGCAGGGCTATTGACCCAGTACGAATCTATCTCAAGGAGATGGGAGACAGATTTTTTAATAGGTCAGAGGAGGTCTCCATAGCAAAGGCCCTGGAATCCGGAGAGCAGACCTTTGTCAAGGCCTGTGTATCTATCCCTGGTGTAGTAGATGCCTTTCTTGAAGAGGCCTGGCCCATTGTGGAAAATGTCTCCAGGTCTTCGACCCAGAAAGAGACTGGTCCAGCGACTGTAAAGAACAGACTTAGGGCCATCCTGGAGCAGATAGAGACACTGCAGCAAGATAATCACAGGCTCTTGGACTCTCTACAGACCGCTGATCTTGATAGAGGCACAATAAGGGCAATTAGACAGGGACTCAGGAAGAACCGGTTCTGTATAATGGAGGCCTTTGGAGATACACGGGTTGAAAAACGCTTTCAAGATATACTACGTAAGGCATTCAACAGGGAGAGATGGAATTTAACCAGTCTCCCAAAAGAAGAGCTCTTTATGAAGACCGGGCTATATCCCAAGGAATTGGAGGGCATTATCTCCCAATTCGAAGAGGGCCTCAGGGTCGCAAGAGATGCTAAAGAACGTCTTATCTGGGCCAATCTCCGTCTAGTGGTCAGTATAGCAAAAAAATACTTCTATCGGGGTCTATACCTCTCTGATCTCATACAAGAAGGCAACATAGGCCTCATGAGGGCCGTTGATAAATTTGAATATAAAAAAGGCTATAAATTCAGTACTTATGCAAGCTGGTGGATCCGACAGGCAATTACCAGGGCCATTGCCGATCAGTCCAGGACTATCCGAATACCTATTCATATGGTAGAGACCATGAATAAGGTGATCGGGGCTACAAGGGCCCTTGTACAGGAGACAGGAAAGGAACCCCCACAGGAAAAGGTGGCAGAGTATCTGGGACTGCCTAGAGAAAAGGTAGCCAAGGTCTTCAACATGGCCAGAAATTCCATATCGCTGGAGGCCCCTGTAGACGATGAGGCACATAGTCACCTGGTAGATTTCATTGAGGACAAAGACATCCAGCCCCCAGATGAGGCCGCTATAACTTCAGATCTGGTAGAGCAGATGAGGATTGCCCTGGCTACCCTGACACCCAGAGAAGAGAAGATCCTTCGGATGCGTTTCGGTATTGGAGAGGGTTCAGACCACACCCTGGAAGAGGTCGGTAGGGATTTCTTTGTTACTAGAGAGCGTATTCGCCAGATAGAGGCAAAGGCACTGAGGAAATTGAGACAGCCCAACAGGAGTCGAGATCTAAAAATTTTTGTAGAAGGCTAGATCCTGTATTCTCAAAGGACTGAAGACTCACTGGTTTATTCTTAGTGAGGTACATGGACCTCTGTCTGTTGGTTCTCTTCTGTAAACCAATAAGGTGCCTCTGGAAGACTTAGCTCTCTAAACAGGCTATCAGGGTCTTTGAGGATAAGTGCACGCTTTAGTACCTCATCCATATGCTCGATTGTCTGAATCTGAAGAGAACTCGTCACCTTGTCTGGGATCTCTTCCAGATCCTTCTCATTTTCCTTAGGTATCAAGACCTGTCTTATATCACTACGTCTTGCTGCAAGGAGCTTTTCTTTGAGGCCACCTATTGGGAGTACCCTGCCTCTTAGGGTAATTTCTCCAGTCATGGCTATATCCCTCTTGAGCGGGACCTTCAACAGGGCAGACACTATGGCTGTAGCAATAGTAATACCTGCAGACGGCCCATCTTTAGGTATAGAGCCCTCTGGCACGTGTACATGGACATCGATCTTTTGATAGAAATTCCAGGGCAAGGCAAAGTGCTGGGCCCTTGAACGGACATAACTCATGGCTGCCTGAACAGATTCCTGCATGACATCACCCAATTTCCCAGTAATGGTAAGGTTTCCCTTGCCAGGCATAACAGCGGCCTCTACCTGAAGTACAACTCCTCCAGTCTCAGTCCATGCAAGGCCCGTAGCTACTCCTACTTGCGACTCCTCGTCTGTCTTGCTACGGCGATACCGGGGCACACCAAGGTACCTGACAAGGCAAGATCCCTCGATCTCTATCTCCTGCCTCTTTCTCCTGTGGCGTACTATTTCTGTAGCTGCCTTACGACACAATGAGGCCAGGGAACGCTCCAGGTCTCTGACACCGGCCTCTCTGGTATAAGAGTGGATAATCTCTAAAATGGCTCCATCAGTGATATGGAACTGCTCAGGCTGAAGGCCGTGGGCCTCGAGCTGTCTTGGTAAGAGATAACCCTTTGCTATCTCAAGCTTTTCTTCCTCTGTATATCCAGAGAGCTCTATGACTTCCATCCTGTCCTGAAGGGGAAACGGAATAGTATGAAGGGCATTGGCGGTCGTGATAAAAAAGACCTGTGAGAGATCATAATCCAGGTCTAGATAATGGTCATTAAAGGCGACATTCTGTTCTGGATCCAGGACTTCCAAGAGGGCTGATGCAGGGTCTCCCCTGAAATCTGAACTCATCTTGTCTACTTCGTCTATACAGAACACAGGATTCTTGGACTTGGCCCTTCTGAGCGACTGGATAATCTTGCCAGGCATTGCACCAATATAGGTGCGCCGGTGACCACGGATCTCTGCCTCATCTCGGACACCACCGAGAGAAACACGTATAAATTTTCTCCCCAAGGCCCTGGCAACAGACTTCGCAAGAGAGGTCTTCCCAACACCAGGGGGGCCAACCAGACACAAGATAGGACCCTTCATCTTCTTGACAAGTGTATGGACTGCCAGGTATTCTAAGATCCGTTCTTTGGGTTTCTCTAGCCCATAGTGATCCTCATTGAGGATCCTCTCGGCTTCAACTATATCTTTTCTATCCCTGGTCGTCTCGACCCAGGGGAGCTCTAGGATCCAATCGATATAATTCCTCACCACAGTGGCCTCAGCAGACATAGGCGCCATCATCTTGAGCTTTTTGAGTTCCTGCCGGACCCTGGTTGCTGCCTCTCTTGGGAGACGTTTATGCTTTATCTGGTACTCAAGCTCATCTAGATCGGTCTGGAGGTCACTCTTTTGCCCCATCTCCTTTTGAATGGCCCGGACCTTTTCATTCAGGTAATAGTCCCTCTGATTCTTCTCCATCTGTTTTTTGACACGCTCTCTGACACGCTGCTCTACCTGAGCAATTTCGATCTCAGAACGCATGAGCCCATAGAGCCGTTCAAGGCGTCTAACAGAATGTGGCTGCTCTAGTAGAGACTGCTTATCAGAGACCTTAAAGGGTATATGAGATGCAATAGCATCTGCCAGACGAGCAGGATCTGTCAGGGAAGAGATAGACAGGACTACCTCAGGGGGGACCTTTTTACTGAGCCTCACATATTCCTCAAAGGCACTCTTTGTGAGGCGAATAAGGGCCTCTGCTTCAGCCCTGGCATTTGATATCTCTGGCAGAGGCTCCACTTCTACCACAAAAAATCCCTCATTGGGGATATAATGTCTGATTCTTGCCCTCTCTTTCCCCTCCATTAAGACCTTCACCGTACCATCAGGCAGACGAAGCAACTGAAGTATATTACCCAGGGTACCTATACGATAGATGTCCTGTTTTTTGGGCTCGTCTACCTTGGCATCTTTCTGCGCGGCCAGGAATATCATCCCCTGTCCTGCAGTCATGCCTTGCTCTATGGCCTTAACGGACTTTTCTCGTCCAATAAACAGAGGAATCACCATATGTGGGAAGAGGACTATATCTCTAAGGGGTAAAAGGGGTACAGTCAAAATCTCTTTTTCTTTTATCATAGCCTTACCATGGAATTAGTCTGTCAGCCTAAATCTATTGGCCTACACTGGACACTCTAAGAGGCCTTGGCCTGTGGCTCGTAGAGGAGTATAGGTTCTGACTTATTCAGGATTACATCCTCACTTATTACGCATTCTCTTACTCCCTCTATCGAGGGTAGGTCATACATCACATTCAACATGGCCTGTTCCAGGATAGAACGTAGCCCTCGGGCCCCAGTCTTTTTCTTTATTGCCTCATGGGCAATGGCCCTTATTGCCCCATCAGTAAAATGGAGGTCTATGTTGTCTATGGCAAAGAGCCTCTGAAATTGTTTTATCAGGGCATTTTTGGGCTCTTTGAGGATCCTTATCAGGTCCTCTTCCTTTAGTTCATCTAAGGTGGCCACGACAGGGATCCGGCCCACAAACTCTGGGATCACTCCATATTTAATAAAGTCTTCTGGCTGTACCTTCCTGAGTACCTCTCCCAGAGAAAGGTCTCTGGCACCCTGGACATCCGCACCAAAACCTATAGAAAACTTGCCCAACCGTCTCTTGATAATGGAATCAAGTCCTACAAAGGCACCACCACAGATAAAGAGGATATTGGTAGTATCGATCTTTACAAAGTCCTGTTGGGGATGTTTACGCCCCCCTTTTGGAGGCACATTGGCTATGGTACCTTCTATAATCTTTAAAAGTGCCTGCTGGACACCTTCTCCTGACACATCTCTTGTGATGGATGGGCCATCTGTCTTTCTGGCAATCTTGTCTATCTCATCGATATAGACGATCCCCCGACTTGCAAGCTCTACATCATAGTCAGATGCCTGCAAGAGGTTAAGGATGATGTTTTCCACATCTTCTCCAACATAACCAGCTTCTGTAAGTGTGGTTGCATCTGCCATAGTGAAGGGGACATTGAGTATCTTTGCCAGGATCTGGGCAAGTAGGGTCTTTCCACTACCAGTTGGTCCTACAAGTATTATGTTGCTTTTCTGGAGTTCTACGTCTTCTGTATTGATGTCAGATTCGATACGTTTGTAGTGATTGTGTACTGCCACAGAGAGTATCTTCTTGGCCAGGTCCTGGCCTATTACATATTCATCTAAAAGGGCCTTTATCTCAGCAGGTTTTGGGACCATGGTAGCTGAGCTGGGGGCCTCATCCTGGCCTTCATATTCCTCAGCCAGTATGTCATTACAGAGTTCTATGCACTCATCACAGATATATACATTGGGGCCAGCTATGAGCTTTCTGACCTCGTCCTGACTCTTTCCACAGAATGAGCAGCGTAGCTTTCCCTGGCCTCCAGGATTTTCTTTTTTATTAGCCATTTACTTATCCTCCTGAGGAATGGTGTCACGCCTTATGATGACCTTGTCTACAAGACCATACTCCCTGGCCTCTTCTCCACTCATAAAGAAGTCTCTCTCAGTATCTTCCTGGATCTTTTTTAGGGGCTGACCAGAATGGCTTGCAAGAATGTCATTTAATCTCTGACGCAGTCTCAGGATCTCCCTGGCATGGATATCCACATCTGTGGCCTGGCCCTGAAATCCTCCAATTGGCTGATGGATCAGGATCCTGGCATTGGGAAGGCTATATCGTTTCCCTTTGGCCCCTGCTGCAAGGAGGATCGCAGACATGCTGGCCGCCTGACCCAGACACAGTGTGCTTACATCAGGCCTTATGTACTGCATGGTATCATAGATGGCGAGACCTGCAGTGACCAGGCCGCCTGGCGAATTTATATAGAGAGTTATATCCCTTTTGGGATCTTCTGCCTCCAGAAACAGGAGTTGGGCTATAACTACATTGGCTATATCACTATCGACCGTGTCTCCCAAAAATACTATGCGTTCCTTGAGGAGACGTGAATAGATGTCATAGGCCCGCTCTCCTCTGGGATTCTGTTCTATAACAATAGGTATTAAGGGCATTTAAGCAACCTCCTTTTGAGGGGCCGGTCTTATTATTGCCTGTTTTATAAGAAAATCCACGGTCTTTTTTGCCAGTAGTTTGGGGAGCACATTCTGTATAATTGAGTTCTTTAGCTGGTCTTTGTCCAGGCCCAGGCGACGAGACTGATCCCTCGCATACTCAGAATACCTGGAGAGCTCTTGATGCTCTACTACTATATTTTCTGTATCGGCAATCTTGTCTAGAATCAACTCTATCTTTACCTGGGCAATGGCGTCTTCTCGCATCTTTACCCGGAGCCGATCTTCAGATACCCCTGCCTTCTTAAGGTCTATACCTTTCTCCTGGTAATGGCTGAATATATTGTCTATTATCTGGGTCAGCTTGGCCTCTACTAGACGTTCAGGCACAGGAAAATCTACTTCTCTCCTCAAGTGTTCAAGGAGTTGACGCCTCAGGCTGATCTCCATGGCCTCTTTTTTATCTTTCTCTAGCTGTCTGTATATGCGATCCTTTAATTTCTCTACAGTATCAATGCCTGCCCCTATACTCCTGGCAAAACTGTCGTCCAGATCTGGCAAGATTCGTGTCTTTATATCCTTTAGGATTACCCTATATCGGACCGTCTTGCCAGCCAATTTTGCAACTATAGCGTCTTCAGGATAGGTGATATCAAAAGATCTTTCTGAATTTTTAGTCATCCCCAAGATCTCTCTCTCAAATTTGGGGTGAGAATATCCGGCCCCTACCTCTAAGTAATAGTTTTTTTCTGAGAGGTTGTCTTCAATATGACCATCTATCTCCCCTAAATAATCAATTACAACCAGGTCTCCTTCTCTCACAGGACGGTCTTCCCTTAAAGATTCCAGTCTTGCAAAGTGGGTCTGTAGGGCCTTGAGTTGTCTCTGGACCTCGTCTTCAGTCACCTCTATTGATGGCCTCTCTAACTCTATCCCCTTGTATTTTGGGAGCTCGAACTCAGGCCACAGGTCCAAAACTGCCGAATAGGAAAACGCCCTGTCTGGCCTCAGAGGAGAGACTGAATCCAACTGGGGATCGAGTATCAAGGTCAGGTTTGCCTCTTTAATGGCATCAGGTAGACTGTCTTTTATGATCTTCTTTAGGGTCTCATTTTCTACCTGTTTACCATAGCGCTGTTCTAATATAGGTCTAGGTACCTTACCCTTTCTGAACCCCCTGATCTTCACGTTCTTTCTCAGTTCTCTATATGCAAGGTCAAGTTCTCTGAATACTACATCAGGAGGAATTTCTACAGAGAGGTGTTTTTGAATAGGGCCTATATCTTCGACTGTAACTTTCATTAGTTATTTCCTTCCATTTCTGGTTTAATGTAAAGTCCACTGGTGCGAGAGGCGAGACTCGAACTCGCACAGGTCATCCCGCTGGATCCTAAGTCCAGTGCGTCTACCAATTCCGCCACTCTCGCTACTGTAAGATCTCAATAGTAACAGATCCCATTCTATTCCTTTATATAATCATTTATATAATCATAACGTAGTAAGGCTGGAATTTGAAGTCAAGAAATCACTGTGGTATTTACTGGCAACCATATACGTAATCGTTCATACCACCCCTGTTGCCTCGGCGGCCAGATGGAACAGTTACCATAGACTATCACAAAAAGGAGTAATTGAAATGGAATATACACTCTCTATCATAAAGCCAGATGGTGTATCTAGAGGACTTATTGGCGAGGTCATAAAGCGCTTTGAAGAGGCAGGCATCAGGATAGCTGCCCTGAAGATGCTACATCTAAACAAGGAAGAGGCAGAAGGCTTCTATGCGGTCCATAGAGATAAGCCTTTTTTTGACAGCCTGACTGATTTCATGTCATCCGGGCCAATAGTAGTGATGGTCCTTGAAGGCGAAGACGTAATAGGGCGCACCCGTAGACTCATAGGGGCCACTGATTATAGAAAGGCAGAGCCTGGGACTATAAGGGCTGATTTTGCTACAGGTATTGAAAAAAATATAGTACATGCCTCTGATGCCCCTGAGACCGCTGCCACAGAGATAGACTATTTTTTCAGTAAGTTGGAGATATCCCTATAGGCTTGAGATGGAGAGGGATCTCATCAGCAAGATAGAGGCCCTGGTGGGATCGGCAGCCAGAGACCCTTCAGTTCTCTTGGGTATAGGTGATGACTGTGCTGTAATCGCCCCCAGTCCTGGCAGACATCTGGTTGCTACTACTGACATATTGGTCGAGTCAGTGCATTTTGACCTCGAGTATTTTGATCCCTGGCACCTGGGGAGAAAGACAGCGGCTGTAAATCTGAGCGATGTGGGTGCCATGGGAGGACGTCCTCGCTGGGCACTTCTCAACCTGGCCATACGTCCAGGACTGACTGAGGGTTTTTGGAAGGCATTTTTTATAGGATTGATGTCGCGGCTATCCCAATATGGAGCGACCCTGGTCGGAGGAGATACTGTGAGTAGCCAGGATCGACTCTCAGTCAGTCTCACCTTGATCGGAGAGATAGAGCCAGATAAGTGGCTGGGCCGCAGTCGTGCAGAGCCAGGTGATCTGATCTACTGTTCAGGCAGTCTAGGGGATGCCTCTGGTGGGCTCGAGTATCTTAAAGACTGCAAGAAAAAAAGGCTACATAGGAGAAGCAGGATCTACCGACAGGTCTCAAGGGGAGGTCTGAGGCGCCTTATAGCCAGACATCTAGACCCTGAACCCAGGGTGGAACTTGGACAGGCCCTGGCTGCAAAGGGCCTGGTACGATCGGCCATAGACCTCTCTGATGGTATTGCCACAGACCTTGCCCATATCTGCCATATGAGTGGGATAGGTGCTGAAATATGGGCCTATAAGGTGCCTATCTCCAGGGCCTTGAAGGCCATCTCCAAGATCTTAGGTATCTCACCTCTATACCTGGCCCTTACAGGTGGTGAAGACCTTGAGCTCCTCTGGACTGTATCAGAAAGAGATGAGCTTGAGGTACAGAGGGCTGCCGCAGGGGTCTTGGGATACAGACCGTTTCGAATAGGGAAGATGGTAGCAGGCGACAGGGTACTCTTAAGGGGCAGACGAGGCATAGAAGACATTACCTATCAGGGCTATGAGCACTGTATCTGAATGGCTGAGGGCCTTGCCATATAGGGATTATGATTGTATATTAATCCAGGAAATTGGATGCAGCAGGAAGATACCTTCTATATCCCAATCCAGGGCCTTGCCTTGAAGGTTCAGGCAACAAAAGAAGATGGTGTCCTTATCAGGGTCCATCTCTTTATAGCCAATAGGATAGAAAGTCCGGTATCTTCGTCTCTGGCCTGGCAATTTCGTGAGGTCCTTGAAGGAAAGAGAGAGAGGTCATCAATACCCTTTGAGGCAAGAGGGACTCCTTTTCAGAAGAGGGTGTGGGATGCCACCTGTAGGATTCCTTTCGGAGAGCAGGCCTCATATAGTGAGGTTGCCTCTGAGATCGGTTGTGGCTCTGCTATGGCAGTAGGACAGGCCCTTAAGGCCAATCCCCTCCCGATTATTATCCCCTGTCACCGAGTAATAGGAAAGGGTGGAGACCTTGTCGGTTTTTCTTGTGGGTTGAGGATTAAAGGGCTCTTGCTGGAGTTTGAAAAACTGTGACTAAATAGGGGGATAGGCAGATGGCAAAATTATCTCAGGACATAAAGGCCGTAATGGAGAAGACTAGAGGCTATGCAGTGGCCACGTGTAGTAAAGATGGTATCCCAAATGTGGTCCCGATCCACTTTGTCAAGATCTTATCAGATGATGAGATCATGTTGGCAGATGTCTTTATGAAGAAGACTCTTGCGAATATTCAGCAGAATCCAGTCATGGCGGTATCTGTTTGGGATTGGGATAGCAAACCCCGTAAGGGCTTCCAGTTCAAGGGGACACCACGGATCGAGACATCAGGCAAGGTCTATGACATGGCAGTTGAGATAGTCAGGGAACAGAAACCCGATTTGACACCAAAATCGGCTATTGTGCTCAAGATTACAGATATCTTTGTTACCTCCCCTGGCCCAGATGCAGGAAAGAATATAGAAGAGATCTAAGGTAACCCCGGATGGGTGCGGCACAAGCGCTGTAGGCCTTCAGAGGCAGGATATGATCTGCAGCACCAGTCTTGCACTGGTCACCATATCATCCAGACGGATAGACTCTGAGGTGGTATGCACATCGTGCATACCGACACCTATGAGTAGGGTCGAGAGGCCCTTACTGTTGAGGATGTTGGCATCGCTTCCTCCTCCTGTCGTACCCAGCCTTAGCCTCTTTCCAATGGCCTCTCCTGCCTTCATGGCATAGGTAACTACACTGTGTCCGTCAGGGACTGACATCAGAGGATAGTCGTCAATGACCTCGCTCTCTAGACAGGGCAGTCCCTGGTCTCTTTTTTCAAATGCCTCTGTGGTCTTGCGAAATATCTCCAGGATCTCTCCCTGGACCTCCCTCAATCTCTCTGGATTGTGACTGCGGACTTCACCACTTAGCTCTACTTCATCAGGTACTATATTGGTGGCCTTGCCGCCGTGTATCAAGCCGACGTTTGCAGTGGTGATCTCATCTATACGTCCCAATGGCAGGTCTGTGAGGGCCCTGGCCGCAATCTGTATGGCATTTATTCCCTGTTCCGGGCTGATGCCTGCATGAGCGGCCTTGCCAATAAGCCTGATCTTGAAACGTGTGGCACAAGGGGCCCTGTTTATCAAGGTCTCTATATCGTCTGAGTCAAGGACATAGCCAATCCGGGCCCTCAGTAAAGTAGGGTCAAAGGCCTTGGCCCCCAACAGCCCTATTTCCTCGCATACAGTAAACAGGAATTCTATAGGACCATGTGGGACCTCGTGTTCTTTTAAGAGCCTTGCTACCTCTATGAGTATTGCCACGGCTGCCTTGTCGTCAGAGCCCAAGACAGTATGGCCATCGCTATAAAAGACGCCGTCCTTAAAGACTGGTCTGATCCCCCTCCCAGGCTCTACTGTATCCAGGTGGGCATTAAAAAACACTGGAGTCGTATCTCTTGTCCCTGGAATGCGGACTATGATATTGCCTGTCTCAGAGCCTGTCTGGTCCCTCGACTGGTCTTCCTCTACCTCTGCACCTATCTCTCTGGTGAGTATATCCCCAATCCATTTTGCAACCGCACCTTCTTCCCTCGATGGACTGTCTATGCAGATCAGGTCTCTGAAGGTATTGGCAAGGCGTTCCCTATTGATTTCTATAGATGTCATATCTCTCTCCATTTCCTAACCATCGCTGTGTCTCCATGCATAGGACCAAGGGCTATCTTTAGCACCTCATCCATGCGACGGACTCAAGCCTATGGATCTGTTTTAAGGCCTCTCTTTCAGCCTCTTTGGGCATCCTGGCCTTATAGGCCTTTTCCTTCAGCTCTTCTCGAAG
>JALTHG010000070.1:0-7816 GCA_027004715.1 Deltaproteobacteria bacterium | reverse complement strand
CCAAGGGCTATCTTTAGCACCTCATCCATGCGACGGACTCAAGCCTATGGATCTGTTTTAAGGCCTCTCTTTCAGCCTCTTTGGGCATCCTGGCCTTATAGGCCTTTTCCTTCAGCTCTTCTCGAAGTGGTAACCTCTAATTCCCTTATGAGCAAGCTGTCTATTTTCTGCTCTGTTATATTTTATAGCCATTCTATATTTACTATGTCCCGGGAGGGGATGTAAACATCCTGATCAGTGACCGGGAATGAGAGATATGATTGAGTTGACACCTTCAGGGATTTCTAATAGATTTATCTTTATGTTTATAGAGACGTAGATTTATCCATAGTTAAAATCCTGTCAACTATCCAGGAAGAGGCAGTGCCGGTTGTTTCTTAATAAGTGGAGTACCATAAAGCTCTCTTTTGTCATTTTCCTTTTCCTTTTGCTTTCTGCATGCATACATGCTCCCTGTTCAGACCTCCAGGATATCTCTTCTCTTCACTGGGACAAGAGAGACAATACACCAAAGACATTAGCGATCTTACCCTTTATAAATGATACCTCTAATGCCGATATTGGAAGACTGGTCAGAAAGAGCTTCTATGACCTTTTCAGCTCCAAAAATTACCGTGATATAGAGCTTGGTGAAATAGATAGCGTCTTAAATGCCTTACAGAATGCATATTCGAGGTCTTGGAAGACCTTCCCCCCATCGACTCTGGGACACCTCTTACGGGCCGACTTTGTCATCTATGGCCATGTCAGAGAATTTAGGAAGCTCTTCTTGGGACTCTATTCACAGATTGCATTGAAGGTAGAGGTAGACATGGTAGAGTGTAAGACCAGGAATATTGTCTTCAGAAAGACTGTTCTTATGCGCTCCCATGAGGGCGGACTTCCACTCAGCATTGCCGATATCATCATGGCAACTATTCGATCCGGTCTTCAGATGAAGAAGGGAGATACCCTGGACCTCATTGATAGACTAAACAGAGAGCTTGTGGCAGAGATCCCAAATCCTCCTCTACCTCTAGTAACTCCACTGCTTGCAGAGATACAGGTGGCATCATTTTTAGAAAAGAGTAAGGCCCTTGAGACCAGCAGGAGATTCGAGAGAGAAGGTCTGAGACCCAGGATCGAGTCAGCAGTTGTCAGTGACCAGTTATGGTACCGTATTCTCCTGGGACCTTACTATGACTCTTCAGAGGCAGAGAGGATCAGGGATAGGATAGCAGGCACCTCCCAATTTCATCCTATCCTTATCCACTATTACTCCCCTTCAGGTAATAATGGCTATCAGATGTAGACTTTGTGAGAAGGGCTCTGGCCTTTGACTGTGTCCTGTCTTTAGTCCATATAAATTCCAAATTAAAGGGGTCTAGTTTGAGTACTGGGGACGTCCTGAGGCCAAATCTTCGCATACTGGTGAGGGCCAGCAACTGGATTGGAGATGCCGTCATGACTACACCTGCACTGATGGCACTCAGGAGGCTCTATCCCAATGCCCATATCTCTGTCCTGGCAAGGCCCTGGGTAGGGCCTGTCTTCTATGAACACCCTGCCGTGGATGAAGTCATACCCTATATAAGGGACAATGCCATATCTGCGAGGCTTGTTATTGCAGGCTCTCTCAGGGCCAGAAATTTTGACCTCGCCATCCTCTTTCCAAATTCATTCGACTCGGCCCTGATCGTGTGGCTTGCCCATATACCCAGACGCGTGGGCTATGCAACTGACTGCAGACGCCTGCTCCTTACATCGGCAGTCCCTGTACCAAGGGAGTACAAGACCAGGCACGAGGTATACTACTATCTAGGTCTTGTTGATTCTATCAGACAATTAGATTATATGCCCTATCCATCAGGAGAGATAGACCTGGAGAGCCCACTGAGACTGTCTCTTGTGGTACCAGGTCATGGAAAGTCAGGGGCCATCCGCATACTCAAAGACTTAGGGGTACCTCAAGGCACTATGCTGATAGGACTCAATCCAGGTGCTGCATATGGTCCAGCCAAGTGCTGGCCTGCAGACAGGTTCTCGGCTCTAGGAAGGGCCCTGATGGAGCGTCTCAATGGGTGCCATATCCTGGTATTTGGGACTGATAGGGACAGACCTCTGGCAGGTGATATATGTGCCCCTCTCGGCAAGAGGGGACATAATCTGGCAGGAAAGACAGACCTTGCAGAGGCCATGGGACTGATATCGATGCTCAATCTCTTTGTAACCAATGACTCAGGTCTCATGCATATTGGGGCGGCCCTGGATGTGCCAATGGTTGCAATCTTTGGCTCTACAGATCCTGTCAGGACAGGTCCATGGTCTGACAACAGCAGGGTGGTTCGCCACGAGCTCCCATGCAGCCCATGTCTCAAGAGGACATGTCCTAGAGACTTCAAGTGCATGCTTGGAATTGGGGTCGATGAGGTCTTAGATGCCTGTCTACAACAGATAAAAATTGGTATAACAGATGGCCTTAAAGGCGGTATTTCTTGATAGAGATGGGACAATCAATGTAGAGGTCGGCTATCTGCGGCGGATGGAGGACCTTGTCTTGATAGATGGGGCCGCTTCAGGTATCTGTCTCCTCAATAGACATGGCTATAGAGTGGCTGTAATAACCAATCAGTCAGGGGTAGGCAGGGGTCTATTTGATGAGTCCTTTGTCAGAGAGGTACACAGAGAGCTGGCCAGGCGCCTATCTGAAGAGGGGGCCCATGTAGACAGGTGGTACTACTGTCCTCATCATCCCACTGAAGGGAGGGGCAGATACAGGATTGAGTGTAGATGTCGCAAGCCCTCACCAGGCATGATAGAACTCGCTGCCAGAGAGCTGGACATTATTCCAGAGGAATCCGTTGTGGTAGGAGACAGCATGCGAGATATAGAGCTTGCCTGGCGAGTGGGTGCAAGGTCTGTCCTCGTACTGACTGGATTTGGGAAAGAGACCCTATCCCGGCTCTCTGGAGACCAGAGGAATAGGTTGTCTCACATCTCACCTAATTTATTCTATGCCTGTAGATGGATATGCGACTACTGTTGATCAAGCTCAGCGCAATAGGAGATGTGATACATACCCTACCTGCACTTGCTGCCCTGCGCAGGAGATATCCGCATGCACATATAGGCTGGGTGGTGAGTGAACCGGCATCTGATCTGCTCTGTTTCCATCCCATGCTAGATGAGGTAATAATCTTTCCCAGACACAGGTTTGCACGTCTCTTTAGGGACCTGAGACAGTGGCCAGAGTTGATCAGAGAGGTGCAGAGTTTTATATATCGCCTCCGCAGCCAGAGCTATGATATAGTTATAGATTTTCAGGGCCTGCTAAAGAGCGGGATCTTGACAGGGCTTTCTCGTGCAAGGTCTAAGCTGGGCTTTGCAAGGGCGCGGGAGGCAAGCTCTATATTTCTGACAGATAAACTCCCCCCTTATGACCCAGACGAACACGCAGTCCTTCGATATCTCAGGCTGGCTGCATATCTGGATGCATATACTGAAAGCCCTGAGTTTCCCATAGCTATAGGAGAAGCTGAGAGAGACAGTGTAGGGCAATTACTGAAAGAGAAGGGTATAGGGGATCGTCCTCTAATCTGTCTGAATCCAGGGGCCACGTGGGAGACCAAGAGATGGCCTTCAAAGAGATTTGCAGAGGTGGCCGATGCCTGTTTTGAGAATTGGGGAGTGATCTCTGTTATAGTCGGGGGACCTGGAGATAGATACCTTGCATCCCAGATACTGGAGTCTGCAAGGCACCCTGTCGTTGATCTGACTGGCCGGACTCGACTCAGGACCCTTGCCGCCCTCTATCAGAGGGCAAGGGCAGTGGTGAGTACAGATACAGGCCCTATGCACCTGGCGGCCGCTGTGGGTGCCCCTCTGGTTGCCGTCTTTGGGCCAACGGCCCCATGGAGGACAGGGCCTTTTGGGAATGGGCATAGGATTATCAGGCTGGGACTTCCCTGTAGCCCGTGCTTTAGACACCACTGTCCTGATCCAAGGTGTATGACAGGCATCCTGTCTGAGCAGGTAATTGAGGCACTCAGGGAAATGGATATTGGTGAGGTGTAACTGTTTACATCCCCCTGGCCGCGACGTAAGGGGTTCAACAGGAGGGGTGTAGAGCTTACAGTGAGGTAGATCATGAAACAAATCAATCCCAGGCTATTAGATATCCTTGCATGTCCAAAGTGCAAGGGAGAACTACAGCTCACTGAGGAAGGTGACGGGCTTATCTGTGAACACTGCGGCCTCCTGTACGAGATACGGGACGGGATTCCGGTGATGCTCATAGATGAGGCCAGACCTCTGTCAGAATACAGACATGGCAAAAAGGCAGCAGAGAATGGGGCATCAGAATGAACCAGTAATTGATTACACCAGGCTAAAAGAGGCCGTCCAGAGATTTGATGGCTCTTGCATCCTGGTGATCGGAGATATCATGCTGGACCAGTTTGTCTGGGGTGAGGTATCCAGGATCTCTCCTGAGGCACCAGTCCCTGTAGTCCAGGTCCACAAGGAGACCATGCTCCTTGGCGGTGCGGCAAATGTTGCAAACAATCTCAGGACATTGGGCGGCCTTGTCGTCCTTGGGGGTGTCATCGGAAGAGACGATATGGGCAGGGTCCTTAGAGAGCTTGCCTCTTCCCGGGGGATAGACACCACTGCAGTAGTGGACACCACACGTCCTACCACAATAAAAAGCAGGATAATAGCCAGGGGCCAACAGGTAGTGAGGGTTGACAGGGAGAGCAACAGACCCATTAATGGCCCATCTATACAGGCCCTTTTGGGCACTATTGAAGAGCTGGTCCCTCAGATTAAGGGGATTATTGTATCTGACTATGCCAAGGGGGTGATAGTCCCAGAGATTATGTACGAGCTGAAGAAGATCTCTAAGGACAATGGGGTCCCCCTCTTTGTAGATCCCAAGCCTGTCAATAGACAGTTGTATATGGGAGTAAGCTTAATAACTCCTAACCAGCAAGAGGCAGAGATAATGACAGGGATTGAGATCAGAGACAGGGAGAGCCTCAAACGGGCTGCACAGGGACTCCATGAAGGCCTGGAGGCAGATGCAGTCCTCATTACCCAGGGCTCGCGCGGTATGGCCTTCTGGCAGGAAGAGACAGGCCTCTTTCTTGTGCCCACTACAGGGCGTGAGGTCTTTGATGTCACTGGTGCAGGAGACACAGTGATAGCTACCATGGCCCTAGGCATAGTAAATGGTCTCAGCTATCCTGAAGCGGCCTATCTGGCCAATATCGCTGCTGGCATAGTAGTTGGAAAGATTGGGACAGCCACAGTTACTATCAGAGAAATTATAGATGCACTATCAGGCTAAGTGATCGGCTATGAGTACATTAAAGACCCCTTTGCCGGCCAAACTGGTGTGTAGTCTTATCTTCCAGCAAGAAGGACTGATGCATCAGGCGGCTGATGCCTTGAGCCGTCTCTATGGCAGTATTGACATTGAGGGCCCAGTCATGCCATTTGACTGGACCTCTTACTATGAGGCAGAGTTTGGTAAGGACCTCAAGAGGATATTTCTGACCTTTTCTGAGTTAGTGCCCCAGGATGCCCTGATGGGCATAAAATGCAATACGTGTAGACTGGAACAGGAATTGGGCTCAGGGGGAAAGAGGTCTGTGAATATAGACCCTGGCATCCTCACTGCTGAACGTCTGGTGCTCGCTTCAGGCAAAGACTTTCCACATCGGATCTATCTTGGGAGGGGTGTGTATGGAGACCTGACGCTTGTATATCAGAATGGCTCTTTTTGTCCATTACCCTGGACATATCCTGACTATGCCTCCCAAGAGATTATAGACTTCTGGAACAGGGTGAGGAGATCCTATCTCTTGTCTAGACGAGACTATGTACGTCCAGTTAAAGGCGTGACTGTTCATACCCCTCCTGTTGCCACTGCCCACGTCTCTGGCCGCTAGCATAAGGAATATGAACACTTACTTAAAAGCAATCTAGTCTAAGGAAAAGAGAGATGATCCATTTTAGAGAGATCAATTCTTATGGGGTGGGCATATCTTTAACTATGGCAGCTATACTGCTTTTGTCTATTTATGAGATATCAATGGCTGCAGATATACCCAAGAGGGTCCTTAGAGGGAACATGACAGAGGTCTATAATAGACTGCCCAAAAGTGCCTCAAATCCCATAGAGATGTTTACAAAGGGTATGTGGTATGGAAGGGCCCGGATGAACTTCTTTAAATGGTATTGGGATGAGAAAAACAAAAAGCACCCTATAGACCCAACGGGCTTTGGTATCGGTGGGAGCCTGATCTACAAGACAGCGCCATTTTATGGGATAAGCGGTACTATGGGTCTCTATACATCTCAGCAGCTAGGGCTACTCAATAGCGAAGATGCCAGGTATGGAAAGTCTGGAAAGGACACCTTTTCCCGTTATAAGGTCTGTAAGAGCCATGATTGGGGTATGACCGTACTTGCCCAGGCCTACCTGCAATACCATTTCTTAAAGACAGATATAAAGGCAGGCCGACTGATATATGAAAGCCCTTTTACCAGATCCAACGACACAAAGATGATCCCAAATACATTTCAGGGTGTAACAATTGTGAGCAGATATCTCCACAATACAGTCCTAAATTTTGCCTGCTTTAACAGGGAGAAATTGAGAGACCATACAAAATTTCATGATGTGATTACATATAATTTTGGCTATTCTCCTAAATGGTATGATAAATGGGACAATCAAGACGACTCTGCCGTGCATAAAGGCCTATCCTATAGAAACCTAAAGAAGGCAGGTGTACATATAGATAATAAATTATTGATTATGGGTATAACCAATGATTCCATCCCCCATTTAAGGCTTGACCTGTGGTTTGCCGTGGTGCCTGATCTCTTTCATACCATGCTGAATGAGGTCAACTATACAATACCCCTGGCGGGAGGATGGACGCTCGTACCAGGATTCAGGTTTATGGAGCAGTTTGATGATGGGGCAGGGGCTATAGGTGGGGCTGCCCTTTCCGGTAAGCTGGCTGGAAAGAGGGGATCGGCTCTGGGATATCATCATGCAGACAGTGTCAAGGCCAAGTTATATGCAGCACGTATAGACCTGAAAAAGGGGGCAGGGAGGCTCCGTTTGGGCTATAGCAAAGTGACAGATGATGCAGATTTTATCAGTCCATGGAGGGGATTTCCCACAGGTGGCTATACCCGATCAATGGGGACCTACAACTGGGAGGCAAATACCAAGAGCTGGATGATTAAAGGGATATATGATTTTGGCAGAGCAGGACTTATCAATGGACTCCGAGTAGCTATGGATTATACCTCTATGAATTATGACGACAATAAAGAGAGGCTCGGCTCTATCAGTAAGACAGACAGACACGCCATACATCTGGATGCATGGTACAGACTACCTGTCAGACAATATATAGAGTTAAAGGTAAGGCTAAAGCATGTAGGGGCAACCAGGAGATATAATGGGAGCGACCCATCTTATAGCGACCTGAGGCTCGAACTAAACTATCTCTTTTAGCCTGTATGGACGTCTCCTGACACCCCTCAAAGTGCGATGTGAATGGGTACACTGTACCTATGTTCGCTTGCCTCTTTGACCTCTCTTAATAGCCTCTGTGGACTATATCTGAGACCAGGACTGGCCTTGACATAGGCCATTAGAAAACGGAGCCTGGCACTAGAGATAACCGGGCCCAGATTGGGATGGTTCAGGAGTGAGAGGTCCTTAATGATATATCTATTTAATTTCTTTCCAGGCCTGCTTACCCGCTCGGTGTCCAGGTAGGCAAAAGAAAATCCCTGTTCCCCCCTATCCTCT
>JALTHG010000069.1 GCA_027004715.1 Deltaproteobacteria bacterium | reverse complement strand
CCCATTTCCTGCCATGGGATATAGATTGGTGCGGTATTGATGAAGTTCACCATACCTAATTTAAAGTACTGGCTGGTCTCCTGTTCGTCCTTTAATCCTGACATAATTTTGCCATTGGATAGCCTTGAGTCTTCAGCTGACTTTCATGCCTGGGCCTAAGGGGCAATTTATATAAAGGCTGGCTGTTGTTCACGGCTACGCTGGCTCATCCAATCACCCAATTGACCGGTCTATTGGCACCTTCATGTACCAGGAATTCCAGGACATCCTTCTGTCCTATGGGGCCAGATGCCACTGCCAGAAAGATAGCAGTCTTGCCAGGGGCCAGGGTCCCCAGGCTTTCAGAGATTCCCAGTGCCTCTGCCCCGCCAGATGTCCCTGCCGTAAAGATGGCCTCAGGTGAAAGGCCAGGGGCCAGTCTTGATAGACATGCCATTTCAGCAAAGATAGAGAGCCGATCATTACTTGCAAGGCTGTCAGTGCCGAGGGCAAGGGTTATCCCTGAGCTATGGAGTGCCTCTGCAGGGGGTATCCCAACGCCAAGAAAGATGTTGCTCCTTGGACATAGACAGACCCTTGTTCCTGTCTCTGCCAGGAGAGAGATGTCGTCTTGATCGACATGAACGCAATGCACACAGAGTGTATCACTATTTAAAATACCCAGATTATAGAGATAGTTCACTGGAGACGTCCTGGGGATTTCATATTCCAGAGGCCAGTGCCCTTTTTCTTCTAATAGCTCTCTCAAGAGCCCCATACCAGTCTGAAGAAATTCTGTCTCCTCCTCAGACTCTGCAAGGTGTATAGAAAATGGTAGCCCATGGTCCTGATCCCAGGCCTTGATGGCCTTCAGGACTGAAGGTGCAACAGAATATGGGGCATGTCCGGAAAAGGCACGGCGAAGGGGGTGATAGAGGCCTCCAAACCAGAAGGCATTGGCCTGATTGTGTCCAAATATATCCATTATATCAGGCCCTAGTTCCTTTGCCAGCGGACATACCAGCTCGCGGAAAAACACACCTCTAAATGGCCAACTTCTACCTATCTTTGAGGAGAGCTGGGGAATGAGCTCAGAGTTCCCTACGTCCCCAATGGCTATTATTCCCTCCCTTTGCATCTCTATCAGTGCCTTTTTTATGGCTGGAACCCACTCCTCAGGCCTAATATGGCTGCGGATCTCGACCAGGGTCCTTATCCAGTCGACAAAGGAGCCGCCTGGAGAGAGACGCCCCTTGAGCGAGGAGAGTTCTAAGTGGGTATGGGCATTTATTAGGGCAGGACAGAGTATGGAGTCGCCATAGTCTCTTATCTCTGCCAGATAGCTAGATTGGAGTTCTCTTGCCCGTCCTGTCCTTACTATCTTCCCCTCAAAGGTCGCTATTGCACCATTCTCTATGGGAGGACCTGAGACCGGCACTACCCATTGGGCCGTATGGAGACAGAGGGGATTTGGAGACCCAGAGCTCTTGGGATTTAGTAATCTGTTTCCCATAGTCCTTGAAGTCATCATTACCCAGGCCCAGAATTATTGACCAGGGTATAGTCCATCAGGCGTTGACGTGGTTCAAACCCGACTTCACTTATAATCCTACATATCTCCTCTTCTGAGAGTCTATGAGTTACTCCGGTCGCTGCAACCACATTTTCCTCTATCATGAGGCTACCAAAGTCATTTGCCCCAAAAAACAGGGCTATCTGGGCCACCTTTGGACCCTGAGTGACCCATGAGGCCTGGACATTCTGGAAGTTGTCGAGCACTATCCTGGATATGGCAAGCAGCCTCAGATATTCGTGTCCTGTGGAAGGCCTGACCCTGATTGCGGTGTTTTGGGGCTGAAAGGGCCAGGCAATAAAGGCAGTGAATCCACCAGTCCGGTCCTGCAGGTCTCTCAGGCGCAAGAGGTGCTCTATCCTCTCATCCAGTCTCTCGATGTGGCCGAACATCATGGTGGCAGTAGTCTTGAGTCCAAGTCCATGGGCAGTCTCCATTACATCGAGCCATTCATCTGTAGAGGCCTTCCTGGGGGAGACCTGTCTCCTCACACGGTCTACCAGGATCTCTGCTCCACCGCCTGGTATAGAATCGAGTCCGGCCCTGATGAGCCTCTCTAAGACCTCTTTTACCGAGAGGCGGGAGATATGGGCAATGTGGACGATTTCAGGCGGAGAGAATGCATGGCAGTGGATTCCAAAATTCTCCTTTATAAAGGAGAGCATATCCTCATAGAAACTGATGGGGAGGTCTGGATGGAGCCCACCCTGCAGCAGGATCTGTGTACCCCCAAGGGCCTGGGTCTCTTCTATCTTTTTTGCCAGGTCTTTTTTAGAGAGCACATATCCTGAGCTATCTCCAGGTGCCCGATAGAATGCACAGAATTTACAGCCAGAGATACATATATTGGTATAGTTTATGTTTCTGTCTATGACATATGTGACAATGGGTTCTGGATGCAGCTTATATCTTATTTCATTAGCAAGTTGCCCAAGGAGGTTCAGGTCTGCCTCCTGATAGAGCAAGAGGGCCTCTTCTCCTGACAGACGCCCGCCCTCCCTGACCTTTGTCTTTATCTGAGATATCATAAGGATAATTCTTGGGCCTGCTTTATGAAAATTGAGATGTCGAATTCTTTTTCGATAGCATCTTCACAAATTCTTAAATTTTCTATTTTACAGTATTTTTTAAAGATTTTTTTCGCTCTATTATTTGAAAGGCCTTTAATATTTCTGTGGCAGATATCGCCACTTGTACTTGGAATACTTTCTATTATAATTTCATCTAATGCAAGCTCTGGAAGATACCAGACAACTATAGGTTCACCAGCTACTTGAGCATAATAGTGAATTATATGCTTACATAATGAGACACCGGTTTGTCGGACGCAGTCTCTATCAATAACGGAAATTCCTCCGTTGCCTGAGGAATTACTGAAACAGGCACTGATGAAACGCCTCCTCCTTGTATCAAAAAATTTTGAGTGAATGAGTCTGATAAGTTGAGTAAGGATAGAGTCTGGCATATTCCCCTGATATCTTCCATTGTAGCCTTCTCAATATATTTAATTTGCTTATAATTAAATCCATATCCTTTTTCATAGGAAACACAAAAATTATTATAAGCGTTAATCTCAATTTCAACAGAATATTCATTAGCTCCATAAAAAACTATGACAATGCCACCATCAATCGCTGGAAAAACATCAGCTTCAAGCATCAAATTACGACCAGTTCTATATACTCTTTGAGCTTGTTTTATAACTTGCTTAGACGGCGGATTGCCTTCTCCAAAATGCCATCCAGGCTTCAACTCGGCCATTTTCTCTATTTTTTCTTCAATTGGATCCTGTTTTAATAAAGAATCCAAACAGCTATTAATTTTAAAGCTAAAGGGCGCGGCATTAATTATACCCCAAGTAGAAGACTCAGTTTCCATGTTTATCTCCAATCATTTTCTGGTCAACATCAGATGTAGTCAAAATGTCGATCCCTGTCTTTTTTTCAAAATCAGAAATCATCTGATTAATTTTTCTCGATAGGGTCTTTGCTAATGTGAATGACATGTTAATTATTAGGTTTGGTTTGCTATTGTGTTGAAAAATTATACCCATATCGGCATTACCTCGAAATGCGGCAAATCCATTGGCATAAAACTTGGGCACATCATCAGATAAAATAGCTTTTTTGAGCAACTCCTCTGCTTCTGCCGACTTATCTTTTTCCATTTTATGATCCCCTTATTTATAAAATCTTCCAGTGCATATACAGCCAATTTATACAATCCAAGCAATTTTTAAGTCAATTTTTGTTCCGTCGTCCCAGATCAATATCTATTTTATTGGCCTAACAGGTAATCAGACTGGATTGTAGAGGGTATCTCTCTCTACAGGTATCCTCCCGGCCTGTTGGATGATGTGCTCGATCTCCTTGCGGGTCATGGCTTGAGCAGTATCTGCACCTGCCATATGCGTAATCTTTTCTCCAAGGATGGTCCCGTCTATGTCGTCTGCCCCAAAAGAGAGTGCAATCTGTGCCACTTTTGGACCAAGCATTATCCAATAGGCCTTGATGTGAGAAAAGTTGTCTAGAAGAAGGCGGGATACGGCTATATTCTTGAGGTCCTCTACGCCACCTGGGGGAGGCAGGTGTGCCATTTTTGTGTTATCTGGATGGAATGACAGGGGGATAAAGCACAGGAAACCGCCTGTCTCGTCCTGTACCTGTCTCAAGGCCAGGAGGTGATCTACTCTCTCAGCTATTGTCTCTATATGCCCATAGAGCATGGTGGCATTGGACCTGATACCGGCCCTATGTGCAAGCCTGGCAATCTCCAGCCATTCCTTTCCTGGGAGCTTTTTGGGACATATCTCTTTCCTGACCCTGGGGCTAAAGACCTCTGCCCCACCTCCAGGTATAGACCCCAGACCGGCCTCTACAAGGTCCTCTAGTGTCTTTGGGATTGACTGGCCTGAGATGCGCGCCAGGTGGGCTATCTCCACACAGGTAAAGGCCTGGATGTGGACCTCAGGTCTCTCGGTCTTTATGGCCCTCAGCATATCCAGATAGTACTGATATGGCAGGTCTGGGTTCAGACCACCCACGATATGGACCTCTGTAATGGGTTCGTCTTTTTTCTCCCTTATCCTGGAGGCTATGTCCTCTATAGACATCTCATAGGCCCCTGGCTCACCCCTTCTCTTTCCAAAGGCACAGAACTTACAGAGGTTTATACAGATATTAGAATAATTTATATGTTGATTATATACATAATAGGCCCTGTTTCCATTGAGCCTTTCTCTGACCAGGTTGGCCAGATAGCCAAGTGCCGGCAGATGAGTAGTGGAATATAGCTGCTCTCCATCCTCTGCACTCAGACGGGTATTAGATAAGACCTTTTCGTAAATTTCAGAAAGACCAGCCTCTTGAATGGCCCTTTCCATGTCTCAAAAACTCCTAGCTCTCTATAGAGAATTATTTACAGATTGATTGGAGGGTACAGGCTTTTTCTCTGGTGCCACGGCAAGGCGTACATCTTTTATGAAGACCTCAAAATCCAGGTATCTGCCAGCCAGGGGATGATTAAAATCCACCATCATTGCACCCTCCCAGATAGACCTGACCAGGGCAAGACGCCTCAGGCCGAATTCGTCAGGGGCCTTTACTACCTTACCTATCTCTGCCTTGCCCGATACCCTCTCAATGGCCACCAGGCTCACCTTTGTGGGGTCATAATAGCCATAGGTATACTGTGGAGGGACAGATATCACCTTTCTTTCTCCAGGGGCAAGCCCTATGATCCCCTCTTCAACTGGCTTAGGGAAGTTGCCATCTCCGCAGACAAAGGCTATTGGTCCCCCTGATTTCTTAGAAGAATCCACTACCTTTCCAGAAGACAATCTGACTTCATATTCTATTGTCACCAGTTTACCATACGTTACACGGAGAGAGACCTTTTCTCTATCAGTCATGGCAATTTCTTCAGTGATCCTTTCTTTTTTTCCCCTTGAACAAAATTTATATCCTACTATATTATAAATTTTGTCTGATACTTTTTTCAAGCATCTCTACATCCTGCGCTGGAGGTCTCTTATTGTTACAACTGCTGAGGGAATCTGTGGATATCTTTGCTGCCACATATGGGATACGTCAAGAGGCCCTGCTCCTTCTGGGGCTCACATAACTCTCTGTCCTGAAACCAGGCCTCAAAGACATATGGTATAGACTTGATAACATTTTGTGTCTGGATATGCAATATAGGACAGTCTAAAATATCTTGTTATTTTCTGTGAGAGGTCTATCCTTTGGCCTGCGACTAAGGAGATAGAAATATGAAGATTCTTAGCCTCTACTTTTCGAGCACTGGAAATACAGAAAAGATAGCAAAAGAGATAGAGAAAACGGCAAGAGGGCTGGGACATCGAGTAGATGCACTCAAGACAAGAAGAGATATAGACGTAGATTTACTATACTATGACTTTATATTTATGGGCTCAGGAGTCTATCGCTGGCTCCCTGGTAGGCCCATGCTGAACTTTATATCCAGGACCCTCAAAAAATACGCAGAAAATGGCAATATAAGGCCCTCTGCTCCCAGGCTGGCTGGCAAGAGGGGGGTGATCTATTGTACATATGGTGGGATGCATACTGGTGTGAATGAGGCAATTCCAGCAGTAAAATACATGGGGCAGTTGCTTGATCACCTTGGGATTGAAATAGCAGGCGAGTGGTATATTGTAGGTGAGTATCATCTCAAGAAGTATCAGGGCCTTTCAACTAGAGGCCGTTTGGGCAATACTGTTGGGAGGCCAAACAGTGATGACCTCCAGAGGGTCGCTGAAATGACACGGGGGATTTTACAGATTTGAATATAGGGGATTAGTTATATAGATAAGCTCCAATTTCTCTGAGATTTTGGCAGATAAGATATCTTTACTCCCTAGAGATTTTAGAAAACACGACAAGACCTCTTGACAAGCCTCGGCTAAACCAGTATTAAAAGGGGCTCTCTTTCTGAGTCAGCCCATTTTCCCCTGGATCATGGTTAAGAATGAAGAGGAGATTTTAGTGCCTTTTGGAGTGATTTTTGAGGCTATAAGAGGAGATATAGATGCCGACTATCAATCAACTCGTCCGAAAGGGACGTAAAAAGACCAAAAAGAAGACTAAGGCACCGGCCCTGGACTCCTGTCCACAACGTCGTGGAGTCTGTACCCGTGTCTATACTACTACTCCGAAAAAGCCCAATTCAGCTCTCCGTA
Source organism: Deltaproteobacteria bacterium (assembly GCA_027004715.1). Classification (GTDB taxonomy): domain Bacteria; phylum Desulfobacterota; class Dissulfuribacteria; order Dissulfuribacterales; family UBA3076; genus JALTHG01. The sequence goes on along the minus strand of JALTHG010000069.1, from coordinate 896 downwards.
AGGTGGCCCGGGTGCGTCTGACAAATGGCATGGAGGTTACATCCTATATACCAGGCATTGGTCACAACCTGCAGGAGCACTCAGTGGTATTGATACGTGGGGGTCGTGTAAAGGACCTGCCTGGTGTCCGTTACCATATTGTTAGAGGGGCACTAGATACCCTTGGAGTCCAAGACAGGCAGAAGGCCAGGTCTAAGTATGGTACTAAACGGTCTAAGTAATTTAATTTCCCCCAATGGGGACAGATATAAAGTGCGAGTAACGAGGTTATGCCAAGGAGAAGAGAAGTCCCTAAGAGGGTGATATCACCAGATCCGAAGTATAAGAACATTCTAGTATCCAAATTTGTCAATGGATTGATGCGTGAGGGCAAAAAGAGTCTGTCTCAGAGGATCTTTTATGAGGCCATGGATATAGTAGAGAAGCGCTCAAAAGAAGATCCCATCAAGGTATTTGAGCAGGCAGTAGAACATGTAAAGCCTATCTTAGAGGTGCGTTCCCGTAGAGTAGGTGGTGCGACTTATCAAGTGCCAGTAGAGGTACGTTCAAATCGAAGACAGGCCCTAGCTATAAGGTGGCTGATAAACTTCTCTAGAAAGAGAGGAGAAAAATCTATGGCCCAGCGCCTGGCTGGAGAGTTACTGGATGCATACCACCAGAGAGGGATGGCCTTTAAGAAAAAAGAAGATACCCATCGAATGGCTGAAGCCAACAAGGCCTTTGCCCATTATAGATGGTAAATCTAGATGAGAACTAAACTGGAGGACTGAGATGGCCAAGCAAAAATTTGAGCGTACCAAGCCGCATGTCAATATTGGGACAATAGGGCATATTGATCACGGCAAGACCACACTGACTGCAGCCATAACGAGAGTATTGGCTAAGGAAGGCAAGGC
>JALTHG010000068.1 GCA_027004715.1 Deltaproteobacteria bacterium | reverse complement strand
TGAAAATACCAAGGCTGGAATACCAACCTGCCCGCCAGTGCCAGGCAAGGCAGGCGGGCTATTGCGGGAAGGCGCAAAGCTTGCAGTAACTTCTCCCTCACCCAAACCCTCTCCCTCTGGGAGAGGGTTTGGGTGAGGGGAAACACTGTATTGCCAGGACTTATTGAGAAGTTACATATATTATACGTTTAATATAGCAAATATAAAGCTAATTCGTGTGTTGCATAAAAAACCCTTTAATTGCAGGGTGATATATCAACTCCGAAACTTGAGAATGATAGTATATTATATTCCAGAGAGCGTCATTTACCTCAATACCAGCCTGAGACCCAGGAGACCACATCTCAATACTGCCCCTACTGCGGCCAATAGAGATCCAATCCTTGCCGGTGTACGATCGTATTTCCAATATAAGAGGACTGCGCTCCGGTGAAAGTGATAGAGGGTCATCCACCTGGCATCCCTGCTGGATTGACCTCCATAGTGGATTACAGGCCCAAGGCCTGGATGATAGACTACCCTCCACCCTGCAGAACGAAAGCGGGTACACCAGTCGCAGTCTTCCCAGTACAAAAAGAATCTCTGGTCCATGGGCCCTATCTCCTCCATGGCCGAACGCCTTATGGCCATGCAGGCACCTGAGACCCAATCCACATCAATAGGCCCGTGCAGGGACCGGTCTGTCAGGATATTCTGCCTGGTAATGGGATTGTCAGGCCATAGACGGGAGACAAGGGTGGTCCTGCCAAAAAAGGCAGTGGCAAGGGATGGAAAGGCCCTGGCAGAGCCCTGGACAGAGCCATCGCCATCCTGGATCTTCGGGCCCACTATCCCTACATCGGGATTGTCTTCCAGCCACTCCTCCATAGGCCCAAATAAGGGCCCTGATATCACAGTATCAGGGTTCAAGAGGCAGATATACGGTGCAGTAGTTTGGGCAATGCCCTGATTGACTGCCCTGGCAAAACCGAGATTTCTCCTGTTCAGCAGCCAATTGACCTCTGGAAACCTCTCAGCCAGATCGTCAGGTACAGAGAGCCCGGTATTGTCTACCACAAAGACCCTAGACAGGCCTTCAGTCTCCCTCTCAAGTGCTGAAAGACAGGCAGCTAGTGCCTCATAACACCTGTAATTGACGATTATTATGTCAAAACCCACCCAATTCCTGTTGGTCTTGTATAACTCATTTTTTGCTTACTGCCTAATCGCTCCAATCTAGCTTGAGGACATTCTCCCTGGGATACACCTTCTTGACCACTACCTTGACCTTCTGATCTGGATAATAACTCTCTCCCGGTCTTATTGGAAGTTCTATGGGCAAGAGGAAGTCAGAGAGCACAGCAAGTACCCTGCGTGGACCTATATCCAGGATCCATGCATCTAGAGTCCTATCTCCCAGACCCTTTATATACTTTAATAGCCAGTAACGCGTTCTTGCCTGACGGACTGCTGCTGCTGCATTGAGGCCCTGCTGGAGATATATGGCGAGTCTGTTGAGATCCCTCTTTGTATAGACCGGTCTGCCATGTATAAGGACAGAGGTAATCTGTTGCTGCATAAGGAGATCAAGTCCGCGCCTCAGGGGTGAAGTTATCGTAGTATATGCATTGAGACCAAGACCATGGTGCATTTCAGGCTCAGTCCCCAGACTTCCCTTACTGATAAGCCGCCTCTGCCTGAAGTTGGCTATAAGGTCCATCTCGTCTCCAGAGATAATGACCTCTCTTGGTGGAGGCTGACTTCGATACAGGGCAGGGATATCCTGTTCCCTCAAGAACTGCGCCGCTACAGAATTTGCCAGGATCATACACTCTGCCACTAAAAAGCGGGCCGGACCGGGTTGTGAGAGCGATATCTCTATATTTCCAGATCCATCGATCTGTATGACTAGCTCAGGTATAGGCAGAGGAAGGGCACCGTTTTCGATCCTTTTGGCCTTGAGGACAGTGCAGAGCCTGTATAGGCTGTGGAATGCCTGGCCTTCAGGTATCCTTGCCTCTGCATCTTCATATGTCAGGCGTTCATGGACCCTGATTACACTCCTGACTATGCGCCTGGCCAGGATATTCCCTCTATCATCCAGACGCACAAAAAAGGACAGGGCCCTCCGCTCTTCTCCCACCTTGAGACTCCATGCCTCGTGAGAGAGTATCTCAGGGAGCATGGATACCTTCTGGGTAGGCAGATATATAGTAGTTGCCCTGTGGACGGCCTCACTAAATAATGGGCTATCCTGTCCTATCTGGAGCCCTATGTCGGTTATGTGTACGCCGAGCTCCCATCCCTCTGCACACTCCCTGATGCTCAGGGCATCGTCCAAATCCAGACTCTCTGGCCCATCTATAGTAAAGGTATTGAGGTCAGTCAGGTCCTCTCTCTTCTCTCTTTGGAGATCAATAGGGGATAGGGCCAGGCTCTCTGCCTCTTGAAGTACGGCCTCAGGGAACACGCTCTCTATCCCATATCGAGCTAACTCCAGGTTTTCGTCTTCATGCCATATCCCTGCCCTGATTAGGGTATCAAAAGGGGCACTGGTGGCTGTGAGCCTTGCCTGAGAGAAGAGCCCACGGACCAGGCTGGCATACTCTGAGTCCTCCTGATTGATGCAAAAGTCCTTGATGGCCGATATCCAGAAAGAGATCAGTGGGTCTTCGAGGTCTTTTATGGCCTTTTCTCTCTGAGGGCCGTCTGACCACAGGGCCTCAAGCCACTCGCTTCCCCTGGCAATACGCTTTAGGGACTCTGCCTCTCTGGCCCTCTGCTCCAATATGCGATCTACTGCCTCAGGAGACTGGACCTTTATCATTCCTTCTCTAAATTTGAAATAGGTATGATCCTCTATGACTGCCCGAACAAGGGCGGCCACATGGTCAGGCCCTATCTCCTGGCTAAAGGCCAGGTCTGCCAGTTCCTTAGGACTCCAGAGCTCTTGCTCATCTCTAACCAATTCCCAGAGTTCTGGGATGTTGACCTCTTCCTTTAGGGCCTCTCTGTGCCCATAGATCTCAGATAGCTCCTGGAGGCACCTCTCTCTTGCCTCGCTCGATATCTGTTGTGTGGATACATATATGAAACGGCTGGAGGCAAGGTTCATCTCCCTGCCCAGATGGGTCAAGAGGTGGTATCTTGATCCCTTTTTGCCAATACACTGGGCACAGATAAAGCGCTGACCTTCCAGAAATTCTACCACTTGGCCCTGATTGATTGATATATCCATCAGCAGACTCAGGGGAGGAGGCCCTTGAGCTCATCAGTGGCCTCAGTAAGACCATAATCTGCTAGTTCCCTGGCAGTGAGCCAGTGTATGCCTGTCTTTCTATAGAGCCTGATCTTAAACAGGTTTTTCATCAGGGGCTGTTGAGTCTCGTCAAAGGTATTGTGCCAGAGCACTGCACCGTCTCTGACCCGAATAAGATAGAGGGTGAAGGCCACAGAGGCAGGTCTCTTTACTCCATATTTCTTGCCTATCCGATCCTCATATCTGTAGATCTTGCCATAGAGGACTGCATCTGCATTGAACTCTCTACCAAAGGCCTGAATCAGATGGAGTTGAGAGGCCTTTATATCTCTTGCAAAAATGGAATTCAATAGACCCAGACACCGCCCTCTGGATATAAATACAAACCTCTTGTCTTCATGGAGGTTATATATCAGGAGTCGGGTCATCTCCTCACTTGCCTTTTCTGGTATGGGAGAGACATAGGATGGGACATCGCTGAGGTTACAGGCCGCCTTTTGTCCTCGTGTTTGGATAGATGCCCGGTCCATTGGAAGGACCAGGATCCGGCTGAGCCCTGACAGAGATAACTCCTCTGTCCTATTTCTCTGGAAAGAGGCATTGCATCCCTGTAAGAGCAATAGATACGGAAACAGCCAGAATAAGAGCCTACAGGCATAAATACTGTAGTCTCTTTGAGAATTTGGCCTACTCATACCTAAAAAGTCCTGACCTCTGTCACAGGATCCCCTTACTAGAGAGAGGGCCTTCTAGTCTGGGATCAAGCTGTGTTGCCAGATCAACGGCCCTTCCCAGGGCCTTAAATACTGCCTCTGCAATGTGGTGACTGTTCTTTCCATGATCCACCTGGACATGGAGGGTCATGCCGCTATTTACTGCAAAGGCCCTTAGGAACTCTTCAACCAACTCTGTATCAAAGGCCCCTATCTTGTCTGTGAGGAATTTTACCCTATAGACCAGATAAGGCCTGTTGCAGATATCCAGATTCACGTGGGCCAGTGCATCTTCCATGGGGATAGAGGAACTCCCATAGCGCCTTATGCCGCTCAGGTCTCCTATGGCCTGGGCCAGGGCCTTTCCCAGGCATATCCCTACATCCTCTACTGTGTGATGTGCACCTACAGCCAGGTCTCCCCTGGCCATTAGATCCAGGTCAAAAAGACCGTGCACAGTCCACAATGTCAACATATGGTCCAAAAAACCTATACCAGTATCTATTGAGGCCCTTCCCTGACCATCTATCCTGAGGCCTAGCTCTATGGCCGTTTCCTGTGTAGTCCTCTTGACTTCTGCCTCCCTTGCCATAGAGATCACCCCAGTAATATAGCACCTCTGGCACCACTACTCACATGACTTGCATATCTGGCCAGATATCCATGCCTGACACGTGGCTCCATTGGCCTCCAGTTGTTCCGTCTCTTTTCTAGCTCTTCGTCCGTGACCTGGAGCGTAATCTTCCTGTTCGGGATGTCGATCTCTATAATGTCTCCCTCCTCCACAAGGGCTATAGGTCCTCCATCAGCGGCCTCAGGCGATACGTGACCGATAGCTGCCCCCTTTGTACCACCACTGAACCTACCATCGGTTATCAGTGCAACATCTTCATCCAGACCCATGCCAACTATGGCAGAGGTAGGAGAAAGCATCTCTGGCATCCCTGGTCCACCTTTTGGTCCCTCATATCGGATCACCACTACATCTCCAGCCCTGATCTTGTGCCTCAAGATGGCGTTATAGGCATCGTCTTCTGAGTTGAAGACCCTGGCCGGACCTCTGTGGGTGAGCATCTTAGGTACTACACCAGACTGTTTGACCACAGAGCCATCAGGCGCAAGATTGCCATAGAGTATAGCAATACCACCCTCTTTGTGGTGTGGATCTGTCACAGGGTGGATCACATTTCTGTCTCTTATCTCTGCCCCCTCTATATTCTTACCGACTGTAGCGCCTGTAACAGTCTTTGTCTCTGTATCGATAACCCCCAGCCTGCTGAGCTCTTTCATAATGGCCTGTATGCCACCTGCCAGGTTCAGGTCTTCAAGGCTATCTGGACCTACAGGGATCAGGTTACAGAGGTGAGGGGTCTTGAGGCTGACCTCATTAAAGACCTCCAGAGGCAGGTCTACATTGGCCTCATGTGCAATGGCAGGGACATGGAGCACTGTATTGGTGGAACAGCCCAGGGCCATGTCTACTGCAATGGCATTTTTAAAGGCCGACAGTGTAGCTATATCTCTTGGCCTCAGGTCCATCTCTACCAGACGGACTGCCTGTGCACCAGCTGCCTTTGCCAGACGTATCCTGGCAGCCATTACTGCAGGAATAGTCCCGTTTCCTGGCAGGGCCAGGCCCAGGGCCTCAGAGAGACAGTTCATGGAATTCGCAGTAAACATGCCAGAGCATGAACCACACGTAGGACAGGCCTCATTCTCCAGATCAATGAGTTCCTCTTCACTCATATCACCTGCCCTTACCTGACCTATACCCTCAAATACAGAGATCAGATTGACCTTTCTCCCCATCCAGTCTCCAGTCAGCATGGGACCACCACTTATGAATATGGCAGGTATATTGAGCCTCAACATTGCCATCAACATACCAGGGGTGATCTTGTCACAGTTTGATACAAGTGCCAGTCCATCGAATGGATGGGCCTCTGCCATGACCTCAACCGAGTCAGCTATCAGCTCCCTGCTGGCCAGGGAATAGCGCATACCCAGATGGTTCATGGCAATGCCATCGCACACGCCTATGCCTCCAAATTCCACAGGGGTCCCACCTGCCATTCTGATCCCTGCCTTTACTGCATCTGTGATCTGACGCAGGTGTATATGACCAGGGATGACCTCATTAAAGGGGTTTGCCACACCTATTATAGGCCTCTGAAGCTCCTCATCTGTATAACCAATGGCCTTAAACAGAGACCTGTGAGGCGACCTTTCCAACCCTTTTTTCATTAAATCGCTACGCATGATGTCTTCCTTTCATTACTATATCGTGGTTCCTATCATCAGGTCCAGAGACTATTAATGCAAGATGCCAAAAAAGGACCAAGAAATCAAGCAAAAACTCCTTAACTGTTCACATCTCAGGCCAGAGATGTGAGTGACTACACCTATACCACTCTTAAAGTACATCGGCAAAGGAGTGTCTGAGTCGCTCAAAGAAAAAAGTCCCACCTAAAAGTGAGATGAGTGTCCAGACAGCAGCAATAGCCAAAAGCTCTGGATCCATTGTCTGATGTAGCAGGGTCTGCTGGAAAAGTTTTATAAAGGGAAATACTGGATTAAAGAAGAGATAGACACGGAATTGGGATGGAATCATAGAGACAGGATAAATAATTGGGGTCAAATAGAACCAGATAAAGATGATTATTGGAAGGAGCTGCTGAGTATCTCTCAAGAATACACACAGGGCAGATAGAAGGGCTGCCAGGCCAACTGTAAAGAGAAAAAATAGCAAAATTAACACAGGAAGCCAGAGCCAGGCCCAAGAAATAAAGCCAGCCCACACCAGATAGGCCACAAAGATAGCCATTCCTACCCCATTCACAAAAAATATGCCGCTCAGGCCCACCATAGGAAGGAGCTCGATCGGAAGGACTACCTTGGTAATGATATTTGCATTCTCTATTAAGATACCTGTACAACGTGTAAGGCCTTCTGAGAAGGCCATCCAGGGGAAGAGGCCAGCAAGGAGAAATAGTACAAAGCTATCTGTCCCAACTTCCTGTCGAGGTAGGCGTATCTTCAGAACTACACTGAAGACAAATGAGTAGACCAAGATCTGGCTCAGAGGTGTGATCAGAAGCCATAATGGACCTCCGATAGAACCGGCAAAGCGTCCATGGATCTCACGTGAAAAAAATTCTTTAAAAAGGTCTCGATGCCGTATAAATACCAGGGTCCACTGTACTGGAGCATAGACCATGCCCCTTACGATATGAAATAAGTACATCTCAATTGTGAGCTATGTTTGGGATTATACCTTCTCTGAGGGATAGAGCCTCTCCAGTGCCTCCTCAAAGGCCCGAAGGGCCTTTGGACCAAAAAGCACAAACCGGACCAGTTCAATCTCAGGGTGCTCTTCTAAAAAATTGGCTACAGTACGAATGGCCAGGGGAGCCGCCTTGCTTAGGGGATATCCATAGGCCCCTGTACTGATCGAGGGAAATGCTACTGAACGGATTCCATTTGCCAGGGCAACCTCCAGGCTCCTCTGATAGGCACTCTTAAGCAGACGCTCTGCCCTCAGTCCAGATCTATGATAGATAGGTCCCACTGTATGTATCACATACCTGGCCTTTAACCTGTAACCTTTAGTGATCACTGCATCTCCTGTATCGCAGCTCCCAATAGTTCGGCACTCTGCGAGCAGATCTGGGCCTGCTGCCCTATGGATTGCTCCATCTACCCCACCTCCACCCAGGAGAGTGCGATTTGCTGCATTTACGATTGCCTCAGTATCTTGCTGTGTGATATCTCCCTGTACCAATTCGAGTGTAGACGATCCTATCTTGACCTTCATATTATTACTCCTTAAAATCAGATCTTTGATCTGGCCAGCAGTGACCTTTTGAGGGGTTTCAGGGCAGATTAATGGAAAATGCCTGATCTTGTGCACCAAGATATGCCCCTGAAGCCCTGAGAAAGGCTATTGCTGGCCGGGGATATAAACAGTTACCTTAATTCTACTTAGTGGCCAGGTCAGGTCAAGTTTTTCGTGACCCTTCCATCTCGGCCAGGAAGAATGTAAGGGTTACAGGCAGATTATTGACATTTCTCTAATTAGTAGTATTTTTTTTAAATTTGTAATACTCAGTAGTAGACTCAGGACCTGCTATCTCTTTACATGAAGGGCTAGAGATTGAAGAATTCTGTATTTATTATCCTCTATATTGCCTGCCTCTTCTGGCCTCTTGGGACCTCTATGGCAATAGACAGAGATTTTCCCATACAGGTCAAAAGGCCTATAGATAGATCCATATCCATAAGGCAACAGACCCAAAAAGAGGAGGACAGATGGTTCAGAGAGCGAGAGAGGCTCAAGGCAGAATACAGAGACTTGCAAAAAAAGAACAGGGAGCTTGCTACACAAAACAGAGAGTTGAAAATAGAAATAGATGCCTGTCAGTCTTCAATTGAGTCTACTGAGAGACAGATTGTAGAGATAGGACGCATCACAAAGGAGCTCGATCCATTTCTTGAACAGACCTATGAGCGGCTTGCATCTCTCGTCAAGGACGGTCTCCCATTTCTCAAGGAAGAGAGGACTCGCCGCATAATGGCACTGCGACACATCTTGGATAGCCCTGATGTCTCCATCAGTGAGAAATACAGGAAGATAATGGAGGCCCTGTCCATAGAGGCAGAATATGGCAATACGGTTGAGGTCTATCAAAGAAAAATCAGTATTAATAACAGATCTATTTTTGTAAATATCTTCAGACTTGGGAGAATCTCTCTGTTCTTCCAGACCCCTGATAGAGAGACCAGTGGGTATTTTGACATTGCTACATCTACATGGAAGGTACTTCCTGCCAGGTATAATAGGACAATTACAGCTGCACTGGAGATAGGATTGAAGAGGCGTCCTGTTGAGCTCCTAGAACTGCCTATTGGAAGGCTGGCCATCAAGTGAAGACAGGGATCATCTGTGATTTTTTTTGCATCGTTCTGGTCCTGCTGGCCTGTTCGACTACCCTATACGCAAAAGATATGCGGGTAATGGAGATAGAATTTGAGAAGCAGAAGGCCTTGCTGCTCGAAAAGGCATCGAGAGAGAAGCAGGCCGCCTTAAAGGAGGCAATGGAGAGCAGGCAGAGGATACTCTCTGACAGAAAGGCCCTTGAGGCAGCCATATCTAAGCTGAGGAAAAAAAACAGTCAGCTTAAAAAGGCCAATCAGATATATGGCGCACGGCTTGGGACTCTCAGCACCCGTCTAAAGGGGCTCAGGACGACCCTTGAGAAGAGAGAAGGAGAGGTGAGTGAACTGGTGGGATTTATCCGCATAGATGCCAAAGACCTCAACACCCTCCTGCATCAGAGCCTACAGAGCGCATTTATGCCAGGGAGAGAAAAGGTGCTCCAGCCAATCCTGAACCAGACCGAATTTCCTGGGATGGATGACATCCGTTCCATGGTCAATCTCTTCTTTGATGAGATCGCTCTCTCAGGACAGGTGAGGATCGTAAGGGCCCCACTTGTAACCCGCTCAGGTAAGGGGACTATTGGGGATATCCTGGTCCTGGGCAATTTTTCAGCGGCCTATCATATCTCTGGAGAGACAGGCTTTTTGATATACTCCCCAAAGAGCCAGCGCCTGTTTGCCCTCTCAAAACTGCCATCATGGCATATGAGAAGAAAGATAATGGCATATATGTCTGGAAGATCAGAGGATGTGCCTATTGATATCTCAAAAGGGGCGGCCTTGAGGCAATTGACACACCGCCTCGGCCTCATGGAAGAGATCCCACGTGGCGGCCCTATTGTATGGCCTATTATCGCTATTGCAGTGCTGGCTACATTGATCATTATTGAAAGGGCCATCTATCTCTTTAGAAAGGGAAGTAACATAGAGACATTTGCCAACAATATATATAGATATGCATCTAATGGGGAATGGAAGAGGTGCATAGAGCTCTGTGAACAGGAACAAAATAGGTCAGTTCCAAGGATACTCCTGGCCGGGATCAGGAGCCGCGACATGAAACGAGAAGACATGGAAGATGTCTTGCAGGAGGCCATACTGAATGAGATTCCAGGCCTGGAGCGCTTTCTTTCTACCCTTGGAATGCTTGGGGCCATTGCCCCTCTACTGGGACTCCTGGGGACTGTCACCGGCATGATCAATACCTTTCATGTGATCACATACTATGGCACAGGTGATCCCAGGATGATGTCTGCCGGAATCTCAGAGGCCTTAGTGACTACTATGCTTGGCCTCACTGCGGCCATTCCCATAATGGTCTGTCATAGCCTGTTGTCCAGGAGGGTCGAGAATATCATTGCCCAAATGGAGGAAAAGGCCATTACCCTGGTGAATATAGTCTTTAAGATGAGGAAGGAGAGGTGATCCAGGTCTTTCAGGGTTTCATATGCAGTATTGAGGACTATCTCTCTGCAGGCGGTGCCGTCATGATTCCCCTTGTGGGTATATCAGTCCTGATGTGGACCCTGATCATCAACAGGATTTTCTTTTTCAGACGCATGTACTGGAAAAACATGGGTCCAAAAAAGGCACTGAGATATATAAGGGAAGGCAGATTTCCAGACACCCAAAGATATAGAGGCGCTACTGCCATGCTGGTGACCGATTTTTTAAGGAGGCGTAGTGGCAGGCCTGATATAGACCGGTTCATTTTGGATGAGACAGTGATGGTCCTGGTCTCGTCCATGGACCGATATCTGGATGTTATTGGTCTCCTTGCAGGCATTGCGCCCTTGCTTGGCCTCTTGGGGACAGTGATAGGGATGATTACTACCTTTGATGTCATCTCTTTTTTTGGTACTGGAAATGCGAAGGCCCTGGCCAGTGGTATCTCAGAGGCCCTGATTACTACCCAGACAGGCCTCCTGGTGGCGATCCCCGGGCTCTATATGAGTAATTTTCTCAATCGCCGTGCAGAGATCCTGAAACAGCGTATCTCCTCGACAGGGATGTATCTGAGTCGCTGTATCCTGGCCTCAGGATGACAGAATATTATGTTAAACATCACGACAGCTAGAAAGGCAAGAAAGAAGGGCATTGAACTAAATATAGCACCATTGATCGACATGACATTTATATTGCTCATCTTCTTCCTGGTAACCACTAGTTTTGTCAGGGAGACCGGAGTAGATATCAATCGACCAATAGCGGCCACGGCAGTCAGCAAAAAGAGAGTAAATATACTCATTGGGATCACCAAAGATAATCGCATCTTTATGGATAACCGGGAGATCGACCCACGTGCAGTAGGGGCCAATGTAGAGCGTGCCCTGGCAGAGAATCCTGAGGGGTCTGTGATCATCGTTGCAGACAGGGAGAGCCGTACGGGAATAGTCATAAAGGTGATGGATGAGTGCCGACTCGCTGGTGCCAAAAATGTATCCCTGGCGGCCAGTCTCCCCTCACAAGAGAAATAGATATGGCCCCTGAGCTTTGAGTCTGCAGGCAGAGATGAGACCGTTGACAGGAGGACAGAGATCCCGACCACAACAGGATCATTCCTGGTCCTTATGGACGACTGCCCTGGTCCTTTCTCTTGCACTAAACATTGTATTATTTGGCTCCATGACTGGTCTGGTCGACTCCAGTCCTAGAGGGCCTGAGTATTCAGGGCACCCTGAGAGGGTAAATTTTATCTATATCAGGCGGCCTGATCTTAAGCCAGGGCCCAAACCCCCTAAGACAAAACCTCTTCTCAGGTCTTCATTGAGCCCTAAAGAGGACCTGGCCCTAAAGGACATCAGGAACTCCATAAAACAGACACCAGATCTCCCCTTTGAGATCAACCCAAGACTGCCGGCTGTATCTGGTGCCCTGCCGGTCCTGCCTGTGGAGAGAGTTGCTATTGGACCATCTGGCCTGAGGCATATATATGGTATGAATGAAATTGATCGTCCTCTGATCCCCTATGTCCAGACTCCCCCTATCTATCCAATGGAGGCAAGACGCAGGGGAATTGAGGGTTGGGTAAAGGTGAGCTTTGTGGTCATGGAAAACGGAAAGGTAGGAGACATCAAGGTCCTGGACCACTATCCAGGGAGGATCTTTGACAGGGCCGTGATTCGCTGTATCTCTGCCTGGCGTTTTTCTCCTGGTACAGTAGAAGGCATACCTGTAAAGACACAGGTAGAGACAACAGTCCGATTTGAGCTCAAAAAATAGGATAGTGTATATGCCTGGCCAGAGATATATAGCTATCTTCTTTATGCTATTGGGACTTTTAGTCTCTGTACCTACCTATGGATATCGAGTGGATGACATCCCTCTACACGCTCGTGTGGTCATTTACAGGGCTCAAGAGCTCATGAAAAGAGGAAGATTCACAGAGGCAGCCAGGGTCCTTGAGAGATTTCAGAGAAAGGGCAGACTCACAGCACGCAATTCCAGGGAATACAGGAATTACATGGTAGACTTTGTCCTGGGTAATTGTTATCTGAAGGCCGGAAGGTATGTAGATGCAATAGATCAATACCGACTGGCACTTGCCGCCAGGCCTGAATTTGACCCTGCATGGATGAATCTGGGTAAGTGTTACTATGATATGAAGGCATATCCAGAGGCAGGACGGGCATTTCTGAAGGGATACAAGACCGCTGAGAAAAAGAGGCCAGAGAGGCTCTACTATGCAGCAATCTGTTTCTTGAATGCAGGAGAGGACAAAAAGGCCCTTGAGGTCCTTGAGCGCCTCATGCGACTCCATCCGAGTGCAATAAAACTGGAGTGGAAAGAGGCAATCGTCCAGGCCTATCTTGCCTGTAATCGTCCCAGGGAGGCCCTGCCCTTTATTGAAGAGCTCTCTGAAGAGACCACAGGAAAGAGGCAGAAGCAGTGGCAGAAAATTCGCTTACAGGAATATATCTCCCTTGGTATGGAGGACAGGGCCCTTAGATATGCAAATCAACTGATCCAGGAGTATCCATTAGAGCCAGAGTGGTGGAAGGGTCTGGCATATATATATCTCAGGAAAAACCAATACAGACCTGCCCTGGTGGCCTTAACTGTAAAGGGCCTTATTAGACCCCTTATGCCGCAGGAGACCAGGATAGTCGCTGACCTGAATATGTCTCTGGGTATTCCAGTCCAGGCACTGAGATTCTATAGAAAAATTGCCTCTAAGGGGTTTGATTCAGACCTCGCATACAGGATTGCACAGGGCTATATCCGGATCCACCAACCAAAAGATGCACTCAAATGGGTTGAAAAAGGCCTCCTAAAAAGGGGAGACCCCAAGCTCATGCTCCTCAAGGGAGATCTACTCTATGGGCTGGCAAGATATCGGGAGGCAGCAGATGCATTTGAGGCAGCAGCACGTAAGGGTATAGACCCAGGTAGGTCCTGGCTCATGGCAGGCTATGCGGCCTGGAATGCAAGGGAGACAGTAAGATCACGTCAGGCCTTTATCCGTGCCGCAAGGTATCCTGAGCAGAGACACACTGCAGAGAGGGCCCTACACCAGATGTAATGTAATTGTTTACATCCCCGAGGCAGTGGCCTTTAATCACGTAATGAGCGAAGGTGCATCTCTGCCTGTATAGTCACGAATTTGGGCAATCTGCCCTGCAGCCGTAATGAGTCCTGAGAGTGCCTTTTGTATATCTTGATGGTGTATTAGAGGGTCTTTCTCATATCGTTCAAAGTATATTCTGAGTGTGGCACCTACTGTCCCTGTACCAGAGAGACGGAATACTATGCGTGATTTTTTCTTAAAGACGATCCTTATACCCTGGCCAGTGCTCAGGCTGCCATCCACTGGGTCTCTATAACAAAATTCATCGGCATCTTCTACTTCGTAGCCCCCGAAGTGCCTTCCTACCAGATCAGATAGACTCTCTCTCAGGTGATCCATAAGGGCATTTGCGGCATCGACCTCGAGTCCTTCGTAGTCATGACGAGAATAAAAGTTTCTGCCAAATCTCCTCCAGTGCCCCTCTACTATCTCTTGTACAGATTTCCCTGTGGCAGCCATAATATTGAGCCAGAAAAGGACTGCCCAGAGCCCATCTTTTTCTCTCAGGTGGTCCGAGCCCGTGCCAAAGCTCTCTTCACCACATAGAGTTATCCTGCCGGCATCCAGGAGGTTACCAAAAAATTTCCACCCAGTAGGTGTCTCATAACAAGGGATCCCCAGGTCTTTAGCCACTATATCTGGCGCCATACTTGTAGGCATAGACCTCGCTATGCCTGATAGTCCCTTAGAATAGCCAGGGACGAGATGGGCATTTGCAGCAAGGACTGCCAGGCTGTCACTCGGTGTCACAAAAAAGCGCCTCCCCAGGATCATATTCCGGTCTCCGTCTCCGTCAGAGGCGGCACCAAAGTCAGGGGCGTCTTCTGAATTCATGATCTCTAAGAGCCTCCTGGCATATTTCAGATTGGGATCTGGATGGATCCCACCAAAGTCAGGTAGGGGGACCGCATTGATTACAGCGGCCTTAGGTGCATTGAGGACCTCTTCAAATATGGCCCTGGCATATGGACCTGTAGAGGCATTCATGGCATCAAATACCATGGAAAAATTACCAGAACTCAGTAACTCTCTTATCTGATCAAAGTCAAAGAGCTGTTCCATGAGCCCTACATAGTCGACAATAGGATCAAAGACCTCTACGACCATGTCTCCCATATGGTCTTCACTGACTCGCTCCAGGTCCACATCAGGTCCATCGAAGATTCGATACCTGTCGATCTCAAGGCTCCGCCTATAAATAGCTTCTGTCAACTGCTCTGGAGAGGGACCACCATTTTCAATATCATACTTGACTCCAAAGTCTCCCTCAGGCCCTCCTGGATTGTGGCTTGCAGAAAGAATAATGCCTCCCTTTAAAGAATATTTCCTGATTACACAGGAGGCCGCAGGAGTAGAGATAATCCCTCTCAGGGCCACCATAGTCCGACCTATACCGTTGGCAGCAGCCATCTTAATAATGGTCTGAATGGCTTTTCTGTTATAATATCGTCCGTCTCCCCCAAGGACAATGGTCTCTTTTTTCAGGTCCCCTATGACATCAAAGATAGACTGGACAAAGTTTTCCAGGTAGCCAGGTTGCTGAAAACAACTTACCTTTTTACGGAGGCCAGAAGTACCTGGCCTCTGGTCATTAAAGGGCCTTGTAGCTATTATCTGAATGCCCATATCAGATTCCCTTTTTATAGAATTTATTGTACTAATGAGGCCATCCATGCTAGACTCTAATCGACTACGATATCTCATTTATTGTTTCTCGCCAAGCGAGAAGATGGAGGATTTTAATGGACCCACAAAGACTGAGTAATACAGATCTACATCACCTTATACCTTCTGGTCTGAAGTTGAGCTCTATAATAGGGATAATTGGAGTAGTACTGGTAGCAATCATCTTCTGGAACCTGTGGTTTACAGTGGAACCAGAAGAGGTTGGGGTGGTCTTTCGCTTTGGCAGATATGTCAGAGAGGCACCTCCAGGCCTGAATTTTAAGCTGCCTGACCCAATAGAAAAGGTCGTCAAGGTACCTGTACAGCGCCAGCTAAAAGAAGAATTTGGTTTTCGTACTGAACTGGCTGGTGTCCGGACACGGTATGCCTCACGTGACCTCAAAAATGAGTCCCTGATGCTTACTGGTGACCTGAATGTCGCTGTAGTAGACTGGTCTACTCAGTACCGTATCAGAGATCCCTATAAATTTTTGGTCAGGGTCAGAGATCAGAGGGCTACCTTTAGAGATATGAATGAGGCAATAATGAGGGAGGTCGTAGGGGACAAGACAGTAAATGATGTCCTTACTGTAGGGAGACAAGAAATAGCCGATGAAGTAAAGACACGCCTTCAGAAGCTCTGTAATGAGTATGAGATGGGGATAGCAGTAGATCAGGTCGTGCTTCAAAATGTAAATCCCCCTGATCCAGTAAAGCCTTCCTTTAATGAAGTGAATCAGGCGCAACAGGAGCGAGAAAAAATGATCAACAATGCCAAGGCGGCATATAACCGGGTTATTCCAAGGGCCAGAGGAAAGGCCCTCCAGATCATAGAAGAGGCCAGGGGATATGCCACAGAGCGCATAAATCGTGCTATGGGAGATGCCCAGTTCTTTGAATCTATAAGAAAGGCATATGAGAGGTCTCCAGAGGTGACTGAGAGGAGGATATATCTAGAGACAATGGATGCTATCTATCCAAAGATTAGACACAAAATAATTGTAGATAGAGAGATAAAGGGTCTCCTTCCGCTCTTCTCCATGAATGCAGGGGTAAGGCCATGAAGGTTCTATCTAGTATCCTTTTGATGGCCGCGATTATTGCCATATCTATATTAGGGGGCACCTTTTTTACTGTAAACGAGACGCAACAGGCAATCATCACCCAGTTCGGGAAACCTGTAGGAAGGCCTATAACTGAGGCAGGGCTGCACATGAAGCTCCCCTTTATTCAGACAGTCAATTATTTTGACAAGCGCTTTATGGCCTGGGATGGTAATCCCAACCAGATTCCAACAAAGGATAAGAGATTTATCTGGGTAGATACCTATGCCCGTTGGTGCATAAGTGATCCTCTCCTCTTCTTTCAGCGTCTGAGAGACGAGCGCAGGGCCCAGTCCAGACTGGATGACATCCTGGATGGTGAGACCAGGAATGTCGTGGCAAAACATGACCTGATAGAGCTGGTAAGGAGTACAAATC
This sequence comes from Deltaproteobacteria bacterium, assembly GCA_027004715.1. GTDB lineage: Bacteria > Desulfobacterota > Dissulfuribacteria > Dissulfuribacterales > UBA3076 > JALTHG01. The sequence goes on along the minus strand of JALTHG010000068.1, from coordinate 40,365 downwards.
CAAAGGGTCTGACCAGTACTAATTCCACATGGGGATTGAGCAGCAATACAGAGGCCTTAAGGCCTATCCACTTTGGCAGGGAAGAGCTGGCAAAAGAGGTGTTGAAGGCTGCATCTGCACGTACAAAAGAGCTCGGCATAAAGATACTGGATTTCAGGTTTAAACGGATCAACTATGTAGATGCAGTAAGGAAAGAGGTCTACGCCAGGATGATCTCTGAAAGGAAACGCATTGCCGAGCGCTTCCGTTCCGAGGGTGCAGGAGAGGCAGCAAGGATCTCAGGAGAAAAAGATCGAGAACTGAGGACTATCAGGTCTGAGGCCTATCGCAAGGCTCAGGAGATAAGAGGCAAGGCCGATGCACGTGCAGCAGACATCTATGCCGATGCCTATAAGAAAGATCCCAAGTTTTATCAATTTATCAGGACTATGAAGAGCTATCTGAAGATCCTGGATAACAACACTACATTGGTGATATCTACAGACGGGGACCTGATGAAGTATCTTAGGGGGATAAAGTGATATACTATACACAGTCAATCTGCACTGAAACCCCTCAAAGGCCCACGGCTGGATATGCTATTTTTAGCAGGTCTCCAGGTAGTTTTTGACCAGATCCAACATCTGGCTCACCTTAAATGGCTTTGAGAGAGTGGGGTATCCATATCTCAGGATGTCTTCATCAAGTTCCCGTTTTAGTTTGTCTATCCCAAAGAAGCCACTGATATAGATTACTTTGATATGTGGATTTAGTTCTCTGAGCTTCCTTACGAATTCTAAGCCATTCATCTTTGGCATTATGACATCAGTAAAGACCAGGTCTGGTTCAAATTGGCAATAAATTTTATAGCCATCCAGTCCATCCACAGCAATCCTGACATCGTAGCCCTCCATGAGGAATATATCTCTGAATGTCTCCTGGAGACCGAACTCGTCTTCGACAATCAATATCTTTTTTTTCCTCTTTCTGGTCTTTTTGGCCCCCTTTGTGATCGATTCAATGAGCTCTTCATCTCTCATATGGCTGAGGATGTTACTGAGCCTATTGAGTCTCTGTTGAGTAATCTTTGCCTTATCTATATTTTTTGGATTCAGGTCTGGATGATAGACCTTACTCAAGAGGCGATAACTAGACTTTATGTAAGATAAAAGTGCCTTGCTCCCTAACTCGGCATAGATCTCTCTGGCCTTATCAAGCAGACCCAGAAAGCGGAGTTCTTCCTCTATATCGACCCTATCCTTCAATGTCTGTAGCCTCCTGGACAGAATGAAGTAGCATCCTGCAAGGTGCTTGATTTACTGAAAAGTTACAAAAAGTTACCCTCTAAGCATCAATATGTCAAAAGGTAACTATTTCCCTCCTGGCCAGAGATGTGGACGGGGTAACAGGAGGGACATGAACGCTTCAAGGGCCAACCTTAAAAAATAAGAAATGAAATCTTTTTTTTGATCATATTGTGTGTTATAGATAGAGATCAATTTATGTTATCCTGTTAGAGAGATTTGACTTAGAGGTCATAGATTTACAAAGATTGGGAGGCTGAGATGGACGTAGGAATGGCTATAGATTTATCAGAGAGAAAGACAGAACTTTTGGACAAAGTAAAGGCCATCTTGCCAGAAGGTGGCAACCTTGATCTTTGCCTTACCTGTGGATGTTGTGTATCTGGCTGTCCAGCTTCAGGTCTTGAGGGTTTAGACCCCAGGAAATTCCTGAGGATGGCAGTTCTTGGTCTAGATGATGAGATACTCAGTACCCCATGGGTATGGATGTGTACTATATGTAGCAGATGTGTATACGCCTGCCCCATGAAGATTGATATCCCAAAATTAGTCTATGAAGTCCGTGCGATGTGGCCAAGAGACAAGAGGCCCACTGGCATCCGTAGGTCGTGTGATTTTCATGTCAAGACAGGCGGGGCCATGGGTATCTCAAAAGAAGATTGGATATTTGTAATAAATGATGTCCTGGAGGAATTCAGGCAAGAACCTGGCTGGGAAGACCTCCAGGCCCCTATAGATAAAGAGGGGGCCTATTATTGCCTCAATCAAAACTCCAGAGAGCCTGTTACAGAGCCAGAAGAGATGGTGCCTTTGTGGAGGATCCTGCATATAGTGGGGGCTGACTGGACTTATCCCTCAGAGATGTGGGGTGGAGAGAACTATTGTATGTTTCTTGCAGACGATAAGAACTGGGAATATACTGTCAGGACTCTGGCCAAAAAGGTAGATGATCTGGGATGTAAGGTACTTGTAAATACAGAGTGTGGTCATTCATTCCATGCAATGTATGCCGGATTAAAGAAATTTAACATACCTCACAGGTTTGAGTTTAAGAGTATAATCGAGCTATATGCAAAATGGATCAGGGAGGGAAAGCTAAAGGTAAATGCTGACTGGAACAAAGACGGCCTGAAGTTTACTGTGCAAGATCCCTGTAAGTTGGTGAGGCAGTCCCTGGGAGACCCTATTGCAGAGGACCTGCGTTTTGTAATAAAAAAGTGCGTAGGGGAAGAGAACTTTGTGGATATGTACCCCAATAAGTCAGACAACTACTGCTGTGGTGGTGGAAGCGGTGCATTGCAGGCCCCTTATTCTGAGGAACGCAGGAGATATGGGAGGACCAAATTTAATCAGATTATGGAGACAGGTGCAGATATAGTCATTACCCCCTGTGAAAACTGTCTTTCTCAGATATTGGATCTCTGTGAGAAATATGGTGGTAAATATAAGACCGTCCATCTCTGGACTGTGATCTGTCTCTCACTAGGCATCTTATCAGAAAAGGAAAGGGCATATATAGGTAATATAGGTCTATAATACCATTGAAATTATAATCCCGGATTATGCAGCTCGCAGTTAGGTGCAAGCGGAGGGCATGAGACGTATATGCTACTTCAAATGCCCGACAAGGCAGCAGATTCAGTGAAATTGCGAGCCCCTTGGGCTTCAAATGCACGATAATCTACTGGAATTATAAAAGAAATCATTCTGTTCGGCATTTGAAGTGCATAATCTGTACAGGGCATGGCCTTTCTAAGGTCATGCCTTTTGGTCTCAGGTGATAAAAGACAAGTTAGAGGGGGAGAACATGAACAGTTATGAAGATATCGTCATGCAGACACAAAAGACAAGGGCTCAGGGGCCTAAAAATCAGGATATTTTTGATATTACTCCCTCTTCTCATATCTACGCCCGCAGTTTCTCAGAGTATCACAATTAGATGCGAGGTATTGGACGCAGGTGGACCTGCTATAGGCAAGACAACAAAAGACCTATGTAATATCCGTTACCTGCTCCTGCACCATGCCGATGTCCAGAGACAGGGCCTGCTTTCTCAGTGTCTTAAGCAATATAGTGGAAGAGAAGTTACATTTTCCGTAAATAATAGGGACTACCGTGGCGTTATCTATCGCCTCCCGCACTGTTTTGGAAGGGGCCTGCTATTATACAATAATAACATAGAGATAAACAAGAAAGAGATCATCACAATCCAGTTTCCCAACTATCAACGATCTACTAAATAGCCATCGGCAAAAAAATAAATTTACACATGGACATGAACCTGTCACCTCCAAAAAGCTCGCAATTTCCGCCCTGGAATAACCCGCTTACCTACTGCTATCTGACAAAAAGTCTTCTTGTGCTTGTGGGTCCTCGACGTTTTCTGTAGATTACTGAAATCCACATGAAACGCCGAAGGACCTCAGTTTGTTGTCTCCCCAGATGGGTCTGTTGGTCCAGCCTTTGAGTTGCCTGCCTGGCTAGATTCTTTGAATAAGATCCTGTGGTCTACTAAGTTCATCCTCTGGATGTGCCCTTTGATGATCTTCTGATCACCAAAGATGTTGACCAGACGCCAGACGTCTTCTTTTTCTGGCTCAATGACATCCACTGATTGCATGATCAATTCTTCTCGGCCATCTTTTACTAAATATGCATTGGCTTCACACATTGTCTAATATCTCCCTGAGCTTTCCTTTCATTGCGGCCTGGACTAAGTGCGGCAGGGGCTCTTTGATCACACCCACGATCTCAACCTCTTCCTGCGAGAGCGGCAGGAGGATCTTTATCGCAGGACTGGACATGATGGCCTCTGCTATGCGAGGGGTCACCTCACCGAGCATGGCATTGGCCCAAGTGATAGCGATTGGTCCAACAATGCAATCTACCTTAGGTACTGTACAACAAATAGCATTTTCCCCAGATGCCCCCTTATTTGCCCCGGCTTTTAACATCTGGGCCGTGGCAATGGCATTTGTCCCCAGGGCAATCAACTCTATCGACTCCCAATAGGCCTCTTTCAAATACTTGATCAAAGTTGCGCCAATGCCGCCACCCTGGCCGTCAATTATACAGATCCGTTTAGGCAATATATCCCTCGAGACTATTCGATTCATGGCCCTTCCCAAGTCAGAAGGGCAGAGTCGACTAGATATTTTAAATAAATTTTAGTGTCAACAGAATTTATGTCAACTCACAGGGCTCTGGATCTATCGTAACTGTTCACATCCCTTCTGTAACTGTCCATGTCTCCGGTCATACGATTTATCTGTTGATACACTGGAAAAGATATGATATTTTAAAGAAAATATCGTCTTGAGATCGCTTATAGAAGTTGCCATGACCTATTGAAAGGTAACCGTTCACATTCCCCTCCCGGTCAAGAGGCTACGGGGATGTAAACAATTACATTGAATTTTACCAAAAAGTGATTATTTATATCGACTTTCTATATCAGACATAATCTTCAAGGAGAAAATATGAAACTGACAGATATTGCACCGGTTGAAGAATGGGAGGCCCTGGAAAGGGCCTTAAACAAGAGATCTGGCCTTAACTCAAGCGTATATAATACAGAGGGATTTCGCATAACTTCTTTCACCGCCTGGGCCAATGACCTGTGCCCGATTATAAAGTCTACACCCCAGGGGGCAAGTGCAATATGTGCCCTAGCCAACCAGCATGCCACTAATAAGTCTAAAGAGACAAGGCAACCTGTAATTATTGAATGCGATGCAGGTTTTGCCAAGTTTGCAGTCCCTATTTTCTGGAATAATGAATTCCTGGGTACGGTCGGGGGATGTGGTTATTGTCTGCCAGGAACAGAAGTAGATACCTTTTTGATCCACAAGGCCACTGCCCATGACCTCCAGGACCTCGAGTCCAAGGCCACTAGCGTAAAGACCATCACGAAAGAGGAAATTGATGGACATATAAAGTTTATTCAAGACGAGTTGGCATCCTTACTGGCAAAAAAATCTTCAGACTAGAGGGAAGACTCCCAGTAAAGACAGATTTATCTCTCCAGGTGCCTCTTTCATCTTGGTATACTAATATCTTCCCACAAAGACCAAGAAGACTTAGATGAATTATGTGCCTTTGTAATGTGGCCATGTCCATCAATTTTCATGGATATGGCCACAGCCCATATTATGCAGCCAGGTTATAACTGTTCACATGATAGCCTTTTGAAGGGTTTCAGTGCGGATTAACGGGCAAACTGTCTGATCTTGTGTATCAAGCTGCTCCTGAAACCCTGAGAGAGGTCACTGCTGGCCAGGACGTAATATCCCTTTGTTTGGCATTTTAATTGCATAATTTGGAGTCAATGCCTATCTATGTAATCTACATAACTTGGAGGACAGCATGAAAGAGGAGGGCTATAAGTTTAGGGAAGGTAAGACAGAGATACTTTCTGTCTCCAGTTTTGTAGCCTTGGCCATTTTGCTTGTATTTTCCCAGCTTTCCTTTGCCTTTGATGCAGAGAAAGGTCAAGAAAGTCATCTCCAGGGTCAGGAGATGGATCTGCTTGAAGTCTTCGGAAAGGTCGTAAATCCACACAATTCAGGCGTTGATGATGCAGAGATAGAGGTCTTCTTGAATGGGAAGGCCCTTAAGCCATTTCACAGGGGACATTATAGTCACAGAGCAGGCCAGATTTGCACTGAGTCAGATGGGACCTTTCAAGGCCTCTTTCAGGTACCAAAAGAGACACTGAGTACATCGACTATTACAGTCAAGGTCTATAAACCGAGCTATAAGGAGAAAGATATCTCTTTTGCCAGTAGCCAGATTGTAAAGACCTGCTCTGGATATCTGCTGAAGGCAGATCTAAAAATAAAGAGACGTACTGGGCCGGCATTCTGGATTGCAACTGTTATATTTGTCCTTGCCTATGTCTTGATATCATTTGAACTCCTGCACAGGACCCTGGCAGCCATGCTTGGGGCAGTTACCATGCTCGTCATAAGCTATACCCTTGGCACTATTGATCCAGAATACCATATACTCTCATATGAAAGTGCCATACATGCCATTGATATGAATGTGATATTCCTCTTGATGGGCATGATGATCATTGTGGGCATCCTCAAGCATACAGGCATATTTCAGTGGTGTGCCTATAAGTGTTACCAAATAGCAAGGGGTAATGTCATTATCCTCTCTATTATCCTCATGAGTTTCACTGCAGTAGTATCTGCATTTCTAGATAACGTCACCACCATGCTTCTGCTTACCCCGGTAACCATAGAAATCGCAACATCTCTTGGCATATCACCTGTCACACTCCTGATACCCGAGATCCTTGCCTCGAATATCGGTGGCACGGCTACCCTGATAGGTGATCCACCAAATATCATGATCGGGTCTTATGCAGGGCTCACCTTTGTGGACTTTGTCATAAACCTTGCCCCTGTCTGTATAATATCAATGGTCATACTTGCTGTCTATTCCAAGTTTGTATACAGCAGAGAGTATTCAAAGGCCCATGTGGAGGATATCTCTGGCTTTATTGCAAAGCTCAGGGAGGAATACAAGATTACAGACAGTAATCTCCTGACCGTAGGTCTTATCATAATGTCAATAGTTATTGCAATGTTTCTGACACATGGCTATTGGCACATGGAAGTCAGCATTGCAGCCCTGTTTGGTGCAGGCCTTTTGTTTACATATGGCCTACTCACGAAGAAAGTAGAGCTGACTAAGTTGATAGAAAGGGACATTGAGTGGGCCACACTCTTATTCTTTATATTCCTGTTTATCCTCGTCGGCGCCGTCGAGGAGGTAGGGCTTTTGGACATGATAGCCGATGGGGTCTTTCACCTTGCCCATGGCAGCCTTGTCGCTTCTGTCTGCCTCATCCTATGGGTATCTGCAATTACGAGCGCATTTGTGGACAACATACCCTTTACTGCCACCATGCTCCCCATTGTGGCCTACCTCACAAAGGTCATTCCAGGGGCAGAGACTGGTGTCCTCTGGTGGTCTCTGGCCTTTGGGGCCTGTTTTGGTGGAAATGGGACCATGATTGGTGCCAGTGCCAATGTGGTTACCCTTGGTATAGCCGAGTCGGCTGGATTTCCTATTCGTTTTCTTGAATACATGAAGGTCGGATTTCTCTATATGGTCTTGAGTGTGACAATGGCAAATATATGGCTATTGCTTTTCTATTAGACAGGAGTTGATCATGAACGATAATAAGCAGATAGAACGGCTCACAAAGTTCCTCTTGCCCATTGACAGAGACTCTACCATAGAGGCCACAGCAGCAACTGCCGGCACTATGGCCTCTATGCTGGGTAAGAGGGTAAAAAATATCACCCTTCTCCATGTCATGGCAGGGAGGTATCTCAAGAGCCACATGATAAACATAGATTTCAGGGTAGAGTTTGTGCTTGACAGCAAACTAATCCGTGACCTCAGAGAAAAGTACTTAGAAGGTGAGGTAAAATCGGTCCTGAGAGATGTATCCAACAGGATCAAGGAGTCTGGTATCAGTGCCCCTATAGAATATAGGGTGGAAGACGGAGATCCAGTGAAAAAGATCGTGTCTGTCTGCGAAGAGGGAGATTTTTCCACCATCGTTATGGGCAGAAGAGCCCTTTCTACTCTAGAGCAGATCTTTTTAGGGAGTGTCTCTGCAGGAGTGCTTGAGAGGAGTGGCCCTGCCTCGGTCTATCTGGTGGGACATGGAGGAGTATCAAGGGCAGGGTGTCCCATAGGCAGGACTATTATAGCACTGGATGGATCAGACAGGGCCTTTAATGCGGCAAAAGAGGCATCGATTCTCTTAAATGCCAGCAGAGACCTGATAGAACAGGTGACCCTTATAGGCGTGATAGACCTTGCAGATTACAGTAACAGCCTCTCAGGAGGAAGGTCTCCAGAGACAGAGACCAAGTCTTTTCTTGATGAGACAAAGACTATGTTAGTTGAAGAGGGTATAACTGAGGCAAAGATTGATGTTCAGGTACAATACGGATATCCAGCAGAGGTCATTGCCGCAGAGGCCGAAACACGGGATGCCACAATGATCTTTATGGGCAAGAGCGGAATGTCAGGAATAAAAGGACTCTTTATGGGGAGTGTAAGCAGAGATGTAATTCACAGATGTAGTTCCAGGACAATTGCCCTGGTCTCCTAATCTCTGTCTTCAATGACAGACCCCTTTGATCTTTCCAGGCTATTTATGAATACCCTGACCCTCTCTTCTATCTTATCTCTCATTTGGCACATGGCCTCAATAGATCTATTCATAGAGTCAGGCACTGGCCACTCCCTGCTCTCTATCCAGGGGAAAATGGGGCGGTCCTTCCTGTGACCCATGGATATAACCAGGTCTGGAGGCCTGTAATGGACTGCTTCATCTATCGACCTCGATTCACGATACCCCATATCGATCCCCCTTTCTCTCATGACCTCTGACATGAGAGGATTTATCCCTCCTGACACATCAGCTATACATTCGGTCTCTACCCTGTCCCCAGCATAGAATTGGGTAAAGGCACTCGCCATCTGGCAAGGACAGGGGTCTCTGCTGCAGACAAAAAAGACTCTCACCTTATGGAGATATGGCATCACGAGGTCCCTTGCCTTCTCCCTTGCCTCTATAAGGGCCTTAGGGTGCTGCCTTATCTCTCCTGATTTTTCGATCTGTCTATAGGTAAGGCTATCTTCAAAGTGTGCCCCTACTGCATCAAAAAAGTACTTGGCCATGAGATTCAGCCCATCAAAGAGACGTTTCCCCTTTGTGGCCCCCAAAGACAACAAGAGGCCCTTCCTCCATTTCCTACCGGGATCGGTCAGCCTATGTACGTATCTCCTTACCCACATGGCCTGAGAACGATCTATTAATGCCTTCATCTGGGCCGTAGCTCCATAAAAGAAGATAGGAGTGGCCATGACGATGAGGTCTGCACTGCGGAGTAAGGGATAAATCTGTTGCATGTCGTCATTAATGGGACAATAACCATCTCTCTCACAGATACCACACTCTTGACAGGGCACGATGTCCATAGAGGCCACATCTATCTGTCTTGTATAGGCACCGAGTCTCTCGGCTTCATTGAGAAATGTCGAGAGGAGGATACTGGTGTTCCCCTTGAGACGTGGACTCCCCTGTAGTCCAAGGACAAACACAAATTTAACTCCTTATAGGCAGGCCCATGGAGTAAGGATACAGTCTCTAAGGACTGTATCAGGAGGGACAACACTTCCCTCCCAAATCACGCTCCTGGCCAGGACCACTCTGCTTCCCAGATGTACTCTCCTACCTATGACTGCCCAGTCCTCCCATAAGAGGTCCTCAGGCAACTCCGTCTCTCTGTCCACCAAGAGCCTATTATATCTGAGAAGTGCCCTGTGTGCCAGGAGATATCCGTCTGGTGTACCGATGTCCTCCCATATATAACGATCAGTTACAAGGCTGGCCTCCAGGGCCCTGACTTCAAGGCCCTGACTGATGGCGGCCTCAAACAGCTCTATTAATGAACCAGCACGGCCTTTGGGAATGAGATCAATAATACGTGGATCCAGTACAGAAATACCAGTAAAGGCCCTTGCATCTGGTCCCATATAGTGAAATCTTGTGACTGTCCCCTGTCTTACTGCCAGATTATTCCATGGTGCTCTCTTGTGGATCAGGAGTGTTGCCATTCCTCCATGGTGCTTATGCAGATCGACTATCCTGGCCAGGTCCAGGTCTGTTACCACATCTCCATTTATGACCAGCAAGGGCTCATCTTTAGAGAAATAAGGCAGCGCATTTCTGAGGGCCCCACCTGTACCGAGGAGAGATGGCTCGACCAGTATTGTGATATCTGCCCTGGTATCATGGGACTCTATTTCTCCTGTTATAAGATGGGCGAGATGGAAAGAATTGATCACAATTCTCCCAAAACCCTGTCTCTCAAGTTGAGATATCGTCCTAGAGAGCAAAGGCAGATTTAGTACAGGGAATAAGGGTTTGGGCAGATGTAAAGTCAGGGGCCGCAGGCGTGTACCCAGACCTGCAGCCAGGATCATGGCCTGCATAGAGAAAAAGGCCTACCGGCCAGGGGAAATGTGAAGTTACGATCACTCAATATGTAACCCTTGCTTCCATGACTTACTGGGCCTTTTTATCTCCTATATCTGAAGAGGTGCCAGAGACATGGTCTGTTGCCAGGGACTGTTTAGGATCTACATCTTTATCGAGATCCCTTAGGCTGTCTTTAAATGCCCTCAGTCCCTTGCCAAGTCCTGCCCCTATCTCTGGAAGCCTCTTGCCTCCAAATACAAAGAAGGCAATTATCAGGATAATCAAGAGCTCTTGTGTTCCTAGACCAAACATGGTGTCCCTCCTTAGTAAATATTATTTACAAAAGCATTCTCTTCTCTCGTACTGTGACTGTTCACATCCTGTTGCAACCATCCACGTCCCCGAAATAGTTACCCTGTCTCAATACCCCTTGAATCAGAGATACTACAGAGTTGACTACAGGGCAAGAGAGGGATATCTCTACAGATTTCACAGATCATTCTAATCATTGAGAGCTCTATGGCGAGGCATAACTGTGTAGCCCTGAGAGCAGGAAATTCACTCCAAAGTATGTAAAGATCACTGAGACAAAACCCAATATGGATAGATAGGCAATTCTTCGGCCAGTCCATCCCCTCACGAATCTGGCATGTAGGGCTGCCGCATATATAAACCATGTTATTAGTGACCATGTCTCTTTTGGGTCCCAACTCCAGTATGTACCCCAGGCATCATTGGCCCATACAGAGCCTGTGATTATGCCCAGTGTCAGCCAGAGGAATCCAAAGATCATGGTCTGATGCATCAAGTCGTCAAGTACCCTGCATGTAGGCAGGGCCCCAAGGATCCCGTCTGGATCCCCCTTGGACCTATCTTTGACTAGGAACATGATGCCAAGTCCACAGGCAACGGCAAAGGAGGCATATCCCAGAAAGCAGGTAACGACATGTATGATAAGCCAATTACTCTTAAGCGCTGGTATGAGTGGCTCTATTGAATCTTCTACCCTGGGGCTAAAAGAGGCATAGGCCATAGCAAAAGAGGCAAAAGGGGTAACAAAGGCCCCGATTACTCGCCGCCTGACTCTCCATTCAACAATCAGATATACCAGGATCGTTACCCACGAGAAAAATACCAGAGACTCATATAGATTAGATAGTGGTGCATGTCCATAGCCCAATTTGTATGACTCGATCCATCTGAGGATTATGCCTGTTGTCTGGACAATAAAGCCGGCAGTAGTGACCACTGTGGCCAGCAGACCCACCTTTCCTAGCCTGAAGACCCAATATGTCAGATAGAGTATAGCAGCACCCAGATATATAAAGGTGGTAAGACTGAGAAAATATGAACTAGAGAAGGTCATCTCTGCACTCCTATGCTGGAATCTAATACCTCTTCAACTTTTTTGATATTTTTTTCAAAGCGGAGTCTGTTTTTATTGCTCTGGCCGGACAGGATGATGAGACTCTTGCCATCTTTATGGCCTATCCAAAGCCATATCCTTTGATGCGGGACCCAAAATACCACACCAAAGCCAAAGACCAGGATTGCAAAACCCAACCATACTATCCAGACCCCTGGATCCTTTTTGACCTCCAGACCTGTCAGATAATGTTCATTGACATCTACTAGAGAGACCCTATAAGAATTCCTCCCCTCATTAAGTTCTCTCTCCTCTCCCGCAAGGAGCCAAAAGGCCCTTGCCTGACCAGACTGATTCTCTACCCAGACCTGGACCGCAGGCCTTCCATGGATATTTCCAGGTTCATAGCGCATCAGCCCAAAAGTCAGTCGTGCCTCTGGCCACAAGACTGTCTGAAATGCAGGGATATCCAGGGAAGTCTGGCGGCCATCAGGAGATACGATACGTAGACTTGCCTCTGGAATGGCCTGATAACTGGCCTGATAAAAGGTTATGCCTCTATATCTAAGGGGATTATTGACAACAATAGACTTATGGAGGACTTCTTTTTTACCATTCAATATTGTCAGATCAGACCGATATTCCTTTGGTGCTCCATTATCATAGAAGGAGATATAAAAGTGATTACAACGCACAGAGAAACCGAGTGGTATAGAGACCCCTGTCTCTCTATCCACAATAGAGTCTATTGTCTTTCCCTCTGATAGCATCACACTGCCCTTGAACCCTAAAAATAGACCTACCAGGGCACCGACAAAGATGACCAGTACACTGCTATGCAGTGCATATATCCCCCAATAACTCCACTTTCCTTTCTCTGCCAAAAACAGCCTGCCCCCATCTACATCTGGAGCTTCACGGACTTTACCGACAGACTCCTTAAAGCCAGAGATAATCCTCTCAATAGAGATATTATCTAGACATCTCTCTATCTTCCAACTCTTTTTGAAGGGCATCTTTAGAAGGCGATCGGGGGCCAGGGAGAGGCTATCTCTTTTATAGAGCTTTAGCGTAAATGGCAGGCGCCTCAGGGTACAGACTATCAGGTTGATGCTGAAGAGCCCAAGCAGGGTCATATACCACCAGGAATGATAGGTATCGTTTAGGTGAAGGGTCTTTAAAATCAGGAAAAAATTGTATCTATAGTGCTCAAGATAGAACTGAGGGGACTCCCCTTGAGGTATTACAGTGCCAATTATAGAAGTTATGGCCAGAGTAATTAAGAGAAATACAGCTAGGTGGATTGATGAAAAAAAACGCCAGATTGGGTTGGACCGGTGACTCGAGGATGATGCCTTCATAAACTAGTTTGGGTTCTATAGGGAGCTATAGCTTGGAGCTGTCCTGCCAAACCAAACACTGTTAGCAATACTCCAATCTAGTTCTGATCAGATAATGACCTGGCCTTCAGTCATAACTGTCATCACTTTTGCCCTTATCCTTCTCCTTTATGGATTTCTCGAAATTACCAATACATTTCCCCAGGCCCTCACCAATCTTTGGAAGCCTGCCTGCACCAAACATGATGAGGACTATAAGCAAAATAATTAGCAATTCCGGCATCCCCAACCCAAACATCTTCTGCTCTCCTATCCAGATACCTCAAAAATTTAATTAATGTACTGCCCATATAATTTTCTGTCAATCAACCTCAATACTTCCTATTTCATATAAGATAGGGGTAACAGACACTGAGCAGGTCAAAAGACCACTGGTGGCTGGAGGGAATGTAAACAGTTACGAAGGCGTGAAAAATTGGGTTAACAGACAATAAAAAATTGGCCTTTTGAGGCCGCCTTTGCTGTTTTCCATGGTACCAGAGGCCTCAACAAGACTTATATCTCTTCAGGACTGGTGACCAACCTGATGCCGAATTGCCTGGCCATCTCCCATGTGCCGCGAGGATCAATAAAGGGAGAAATGATCATCTTTTCAGAGACCTTTCGACCAGTCTCGGCCTGATAAAACCGGACCTTTCTCTCAAAGAGAGAGACATCCCCTTTATCAGTTGAAGACTTCATCTCGGCCACAATTACCTCTGCATCCTTGATGATAAGATCAAGCTCTACCTGATCAGGTCTGCCAAAGATGCTACCCTGATGGTCATATCCCAGGTAATGTTCTACAGTGAAGCCGGTATCTTTGAGTATATGCATAAGGGCCTCTCTGAAGGAGGCCTCGGAGTTCAGGCCCCATCTGGCCCCAAGGGCCCCTAGCTTCATATCAAAGTGCCGTTCGAATCTGACAAGGGTCTCTTCTGTCTTCTTCTGTGCCTGCGCCAGCTCCTCAACCCTCTCTTCTGTCCTCTTCTGTGCCTGCGCCAGCTCCTCAATAGCCTTCCAGACCCTCTGGAAACTGTTCTCAGTCTTCTCGGCAAAGGCAGAGAACTCCTTCTTTGTAACCGACTCTTCTCGATTGCGTTCTACCTCTTCAAGGATAGCCAATAAGACCTCCCTTAATCGAGGTTCAACGATCTCGAGTTTTCTGATTAAAGCAGTGCTGAACGGCATGATCTTTAAAATAGGCCTGTCCTGCTGGAAAGTCAAGATAATGGAATCAGCCATCTAAAGGTCTAAATCGATTAATTAATAAAGACCTTCTGGTAATCCTTAAAGGCATCGATTGTCCGCCCTGCGCCCTGGACTACAGTAGTTAAGGGATCGATGGCAAGGTGAAATGGGATCCCTGTCCTTGAGGCCAAAAATTGTGTAATGCCCCTTATCAATGACCCACCTCCTGTGGCTGTTATACCCCTGGCCTCTATTGAGGCCCTGGTCTCAGATGGCAGGCTATTCAGTAAGTCTTTTATCATTTTAGAGATGGCATCCAAAGGTCCTTTTAAGGCTGGTCTCAGTTCCCTGGAAGTAACTACGACTGTTAAGGGCATTCCATTCAGAGAGTCCTTACCTGCTACGCTACACTCCAGATCTGGGCCTATTCCTTCGTCCCAGGCTGAACCTATCTCCCACTTGACCTTCTCTGCAGTATTCACACCTATCTCCAGGCCCCTATTTTCTGCCAACCATTGGATAATGGCCTCATCCATCTCATCTCCTGCCAGCCTTAAGGTCTCGCAGCATATATAGGCCCACTCGGCTATAACTGCCGCTTCAGTTGTACCACCGCCTATATCCAACACCATCTGCGGCTCCTCTCCCTGGACAGGAAGACCTGCACCTATAGCAGCGGCCATGGTCTCTTCTAAAAGAAAGACTTTTTTGGGCCCAACACCACGCGCTGCCTCCAGTATGGCCCGTTTTTCTACCTGAGTAATATTGGAGGGAATACAGATTACAACCCTTGGAGAAAATATCCTCTTTCGTTCTTGCGCACAATCTAAAAATACCTTGATTAGTTGAGTGACTGCATCAAAATCCTCTATTATACCGTGTTTCATGGGACGTAGGACCTTTATACCCCTTGGAGTTCGTCCCAGATATTCCTTTGCTGCCCTGCCTGCCTTAATTACCTCTGCATTATCTGAATAGGCGATCACCGTAGGTTCATTTAGGACTATGCCCTCATTTTGCCTATAGATAAGGGTATTGGCAGTGCCTAAATCTATGGCCAGGTCCTGCTTGATTATGTTTTTGAGACCCCTCATTTATTTACGATATCTGCCCCTGCAAGGCCACAGCGGCATTCCTCTCAGAAATGGCTTTATCAAGAGAATTGATCAGAAATTCGGCAAAATCCCCTGGCCATCCTGACAGGTCTACATCTCCAGTAAGTATCCATGCCAGTGCACCCTTTTTAAGGGGCTGATAGAGCCCTATTACTACTGGCCCAGCCTCAAATGGCTCATCAGGCCATAGAAAGTAAGACCTGTGTCTGTCTACTCCAAAGTGAGTCAGTATAAGATGCTTTTTGTATCTCAAAATCCAACCGATAAGTCCTTTGTCTATACTAAAAACCTGACCCTTCAGGACAGAATCTTTGGGCACACCTATACTGGCCTCTATTACAAAGGATGCCTCATTCACTTGAAACCCCACGAACCCAACCTTCATGCCCAATAGTTCTCCCAGGCCTGACAGCAGGTGCCTTATGTCGCCTGATAGCCCAAGGTGCCAGTAAGACCAGTGGCGGTAAAAGTCCAAGTTCTGATGATTCTTCCATAAGGACCACAGGTCAAAGGCCAGTGTTGTACAGCCTTCAAGGATACGCTGTTTTTTCTCTGAAAAGGCATAGCGATTTTTGCTGTCCACCATCAAGACTCCTTCCCCATTGGGAAAAGGGACAGCAAGAAGGGCCTTTATATCAACGTCTCTGCTGTAGATTCCAAGTGTTCTGGTATCTCTGTCGAAACAGGTAACGTGGAGTCTCTTTTTTTCCTTTGCCACCCAACCTATCAGTCCACGGCCAATCTTTATTCTGCATTCTGGCACTATGTAAGGGCTAAGACTCTCCCATGCTACCAGGTCTAGATAGTCACCATTAGACCTGCAGACAAATAGGGCAGCAGTGAAAGAATCAAAGACATTTGCAACTACCTGCACAAAATGCTTTATAGCAATCATACTATAATAGAGAGAACCTCCATTCCATGACAAGTAGATTATAGACTATATAACTACAGAGCTGACTCAATAGTTATAAGCTATAAACAGGCATGGATGGCAGAGTCATATGGGGGCACAAGCACTCCAGCGTCAGTAATTATAGCACTCACAAGACGGTGGGGAGTGATGTCAAAGACCGGATTTTCTACACTCACCCCATGGGCAGCAATCTCTTTCCCTGCAAGTGTGATAACCTCTCTTGCTCCACGCTCCTCAATGGGGATCTGATCTCCACTACATATCTCAGGATCTATGGTGGAGACTGGGGCAGCCACATAAAATGGGATACCATTGGCCCTCGCAAGCTCAGCTATGGCATAGGTTCCAATCTTATTGGCCACATCCCCATTACCTGCAATACGATCGGCTCCTACTACTACTGCTCCAATCTCTCCCCTCTGCATCAAAAAGCCTGCTGCCCCGTCTACTATCAAGGTAACTGGTATCCCATCTCTGATGAGTTCCCAGGCAGTAAGCCTGGCCCCCTGAAGCCAGGGACGGGTCTCATTGGCAACGACCTCAATCTTTTTACCTCTAGAGACCGCGGCCCTGATGACCCCAAGGGCCGTCCCATACCCACCTGTTGCAAGGGACCCTGCATTACAGTGAGTGAGTACCTTCCCTACATCTGGCAGAAGGGCCTGACCATAAGACCCTATATCCAGATTGGCCTGTATGTCTTCTGACCAGATAGAGAGGGCCTCTTTTTCTAAGAGTATTGCAAGGCCATCTGTCTCCAGCTCAGGATGCCTGTCTATCTTCTCCTTTAGTCTCTCTATTGCCCACTTCAAGTTTATTGCAGTAGGCCTGGCCTGCAGCATAAACTCTGTCTCGCCAAGCCACCTCTCTATAAAGGTGGTCCTGTCACTATCTGATAGTTCAAATGCAGCCAGGACCATACCAAATGCAGCAGTAATCCCTATGGCAGGTGCACCCCTCACGACCATGTCTCTTATTGCCTGAGCAACGCCCCTGGCAGAACTATATTCAAGCCATATCTCTTTATGGGGCAATATCCTCTGGTCTAAGAGATAGAGTCTGTGTCCTTCCCACTTGATAGGTACTACAGAGCTATTAGCCCTTTCCCGGAGCAGGTCTAAGGGCGAGCTAGATCCTGAGACAGGTTCTCTCTTCATGGGTTCAGGGCCTTCTCCAGGAGTTCATTCACCTTTTTTGGATTTGCCTGTCCCCTTGTCTCTCTCATGACCTGTCCAACCAGAAAGCCCAGGACCTTTGTCTTTCCAGCCCTATACCTTTCTACCTCTTTTGGATGGCCCTCCATTACCCGTTCTATCACAATGCGGAGTTGAGACTCATCACTCATCTGGGCCAGTCCCTGCTCTTCTACGATCTCCCTGGCGCTTTTCTTGGTATGATACATCTGCTGAAGGATGTCTTTTGCCATCTTCCCACTGATAGTGCCATTATCTATCATCTCAAGAAGTCCTGCCAGACCAGCAGGAGATACTGGACAGGTATCTATTTCTTGGTCCCCCTGTCTGAGCAGACGGACCAATTCTACACATATCCAATTGCTTACAGTCTTTGGATGCGGGAATTGGGCTACACACCCTTCAAAGTAGTCAGCCATAGACCTTGAGGCCGTAAGGATCTCCAGGTCATAGTCTGAGAGGCCGTATTGTCTCTTTAAGCGGATACGCTTTGCATCAGGTAGCTCAGGCAATTCCTCTCTTATGCGGGTCAGCCAGGCACTATCGATCTCTACAGGGACCAGATCTGGATCAGGGAAATAGCGATAGTCATGTGCCTCTTCTTTGCCTCTCATAGGGAAGGTCACCCCTCTTGCTGCATCCCAAAGGCGTGTCTCCTGGACTACATCCTGGCCATCGAGCAACAGTGCAGTCTGGCGCCTTATCTCATACTCCAATGCCCTTTGCACATGACGAAAGGAGTTTATGTTTTTGAGCTCAGACCTGGTCCCATATCCTTTTTGTCCTGAGGGCCTCAAGGATATATTAGCATCACAGCGCATGCTGCCTTCTTCCATATTACCATCGCTGATTCCCAGGTAACGGACCAACTGCCTGAGCTTCTTGAGATACGCAACTGCCTCTTCAGGACTACGGATATCAGGTTCACTGACAATCTCAATCAGGGGCACACCTGTCCGATTGAGGTCCACATAGCTCACTGGCCTGTTCTCATCATGCATCAGTTTGCCAGCGTCTTCCTCCATATGGATTCTAGTAATACCTATCCTCCTGGTCCGGCCATCCACTTCTATATCGAGCCAGCCGTGTTCAGCCAGAGGAGATTCGTATTGAGAGATCTGGTAGCCCTTGGGGAGATCGGGATAGAAATAGTGCTTTCTGGCAAAGACGTTAAATGGAGCTATATCGCAGTTTACAGCCAGGGCCATCTTTATGGCAAATTCCACTACCTTTCTGTTAAGCACAGGTAAGACCCCAGGCATACCAATACATACTGGACAGGTATGTGTATTGGCCAGTGCCCCAAATGTAGTTGGACAGGGACAAAAGATCTTTGTTGCTGTCTGTAATTGGACATGGACTTCAAGTCCTATAACAGCTTCATAATCCATAAAGAGACCCCTTTAAATGCATACGCATTTGATGTAGCGTAATCTGGGCAATGACCTCAAGAAGTCTTTTTCTTTTTCTTTCTACCCTTAACGGTCTTTGGCCTAGGCACTGCCTTTGGCTCAATGCCTTCCTCTTCTAAAAACTTAAGGATCGGATTGGGTCTACGAACAGCCTTCTTGGGTAAATCTATCTGCTTTCTGAGTTCAGTGACAATCTTTGATACCTGGAATCTACTGATACCAAGCTCTTCAGCTATCTCAGAAGCCGTCATATTTGCATAATTCTGATATACATATCGTACATCGTCTACAACATAAGGCCTACTTCTTTTTCTTGTCATGGTAAATTCCTTCCTATTTCTTGAGATATTAATCTGTCAAATTTATGTAAATTTTCAATAAATAAAGGTGATATCTCTTTAAAAATATAAACCAAACTTACAGGTGCTTCAAGCCTGAGTCTCTATTATAAATCACCCTGCAAGAACCTGAAATCCACTAACCCAGAGCATAGATATATTGAGGATATATAACTTGCATATAAAAGTCCTATGCAACTATTCCAAAATGTCCTAGTGCAGTAAAGCTCTCTGAATTGATAAGCAATGATTTCCCGATCTTCTTTAAAGTATAGGATTTACCTAAAATCTAAAGTAGAGATACAAAAAGCATCAGGACTTGTCAATAGGCAGAAGATATTGCTGGCAGATACAATCAGGTTATATTATTAATTTTGATAAGATGCATAAAAAATTAAAAATCAAGAATTTCAGTATTATCATCAATATACTACAAGAGATATGCTCACAAATGGCAATAAGTTCTAATAGCAAAGGCGTCAGGCTTTTGAAGGTAACTGTTTATCTGAACCGCTATCCTTCTTTTTTAAAGATCTGATTTTTTCTTGTTCTAGATAATGGACCATGCACGACTTCCGATAGGGACAAAAACCACTGGGATGTGGACAGCCCTTATTGATATCGACCTCCTGGTTATCTTTTTGACAAAAGAGTTGTTTTTCCATATCTAGGTATTATGATTGTCCTAAAATATATCATTATATAAAAAAGATCAAGGAGTAATTACAATGGAACAGACAAAATTAGCAATTATAGGGGCTGGTCCTGCTGGCATTTCTACTGCTGTTGAAGCAAAAGAGGCCAACATCGCTCCAGTCATAGTCCTCGAAAAGACAGATCATATCTGCGCTACAATTGAAAGGCTGTATCCCACAGGAAAACGCGTAGATCCAGTTCACTTAAAAGTCAAATTAGAACCCATAGGTAAACTATCTTTCAATACAGAGAGTAAAGAGGCCTTTCTTGAGAGGATGAAAAATATCGTAAAAGAAAACGATATAGATATCCGCTATAAAAATGGCGTAGAAAAGATAAGAGTATCTAAAGAAGATTTCTATATATCTACTGGAGGAGGGCTTGAGATCAAGGCCCCACTGCTTGTAATAGCTATAGGGATATTTGGAAGGCCGGTCAAGCCAAGATATCCGATTCCAAAAGAAATAAAGCAAAATATCTATTTTAGCCTACCTGATACACCAATAAAAGGAAAGAAAATACTCGTAGTAGGAGGTGGAAATAGTGCTGCAGAGACAGCATGTCTCTTATCAAGAGATAACGAAGTAAGCCTCTCCTATAGACGTCCTGAATTCTTCCGTCTGAATGAAATCAATGCCTCTAATATAAAAGAATATGCTGAAAAGGGTGCTATTAATATGATGATGGCAACAGATATAGAGGGTCTGGAGAGACAGGACGATAAGGTTGTAGTAATTTTTAAGGACGGAAGGCATATAGAATATGATGCCATATTTTATTGCCTTGGAGGCATGACTCCCAAGGTATTTCTTGAAAAGATAGGCATAAAGTTTGATAAAGACAGACCTGTTGTTGATGAATATGGTGAGACCAACATACCCAGACTTTTCCTGGCAGGAGACCTGGCAATTCGCAAGGGCACTATCATGGCGGCCTTTAATTCAGGTAAAAAGGTGATAGATGGAATCCTGGCCCGTTATAGGGACCTCCTTTAATGTGACGTAACCCTTCACGAGTGGCATCTTGAAGGGTTTCAGCGCGGTTAACAGGCAGAGTGTCTGATCCTGTGCACAAGCTATGCTCCTGAGACCCTGAAAAAGGCTACCGCTGGCCGGGGTAAATTTGAGCTTATGCTTAAAATAAACTCTTGACTATTTTATAAAAGAGACTATTTTATAGGCACAGGCTCATAATGAGGGTAGAGATGCCAAGGCCTAGAAAACTGAGATTTGTTCAAGGACGCCCTATTGTTGAGGCATTTATCCCTGACAGGGTACCCCCCTGGGGGAAGAATGAAGTTGTCCTCCCAATAGAAGGTCTTGAAGCAATCAGGTTGAGTGATTTCCAGGGTCTGGATCAGAAGACAGCGGCCAAGATGATGAATGTCTCACGTCAGACCTTTGGAAGGGTCTTGGCAGAGGCAAGGGCAGTTGTCGCCGACGCCCTGGTTATGGGCAAGGTACTCAGGATTGAAGGTGGCCATTTTGATATGCCACCTAGAAGAGGACGTCGCCGCCGTGGCTGGTGGTAAGATCAAAAAAAAGGAGGTGTATTATAATGCCAGGACTCGATGGAACAGGGCCCATGGGTGCAGGGCCCATGACAGGAAGAGGTCTAGGTTATTGCAACCCTGCTGGAGTGAGCTATGGCTGGCCGAGGCTCGGCCTGGGTCTGGGCCGTGGCTTTAGGGGAGGCCTTGGCTTCCGTGGTAGATTTTTTAGAGCAGGATGGTATGGAGCACCATATTATGCACCATATTATGGGAATCCTTATGGTTATAGCGTAAGCGCCAAAGATGAAGCCACTATGCTCAGGAATGAAGCCAATGCCATGAAAGAGCAACTTGATGCCATAAACAGACGCATCCAGGAACTTGAGTCAGGCTCCTCGGGCACATAAGCTCTACAGAAATACCTATCTAGCCATCAGACCTGACGTAACTGTTCACATTTCCTGACCAGTGACGTAAACGAACAGGAGGGGATGCAGACAGTTACGACCCGACTAGATAGGTATTTTTATTTCGTCATGGTCAGTTTTTCTATGCCTTTAATCTGTCTAAAATTTGCCCCCTGGCTGACACATCGAAGGGCAAGATCAGGATAGACTACCTTCGTGCCAGATAAGGCATCTACACCATAGTCAAAGAGGACAGGAGATAGAGGCACTGTATCACCTAACAAGATTACATATGCATTTGGCCTACAGAGGCTAAGCAGGTGCTCAAGTGTATGATTCGTCAGGGCAGTGCCTGTTATGGCGACAACATCCGATTGAGGGATAAATATCTCTGCCTCAGATTCACCAAGATCACCCTCTCTTGGGTTTTTTTCTATGACCCAGAGCTCCTTTGAATGATCACGGACCCTGGGGATGAATGGAAAGTGCCCTACAATGCATATCCTCTTGCCAGCACCCCTCTCTAAAATGAGCTCTGCGGCATTTAGCTCAATACAGGAATCCATATCTATTTCTAGGAGGGAATTGATAGTAGCCATACCAATAGCCGCTTCAAGAAGCCTATGAGAATAGGCCATATGTGCAAGTTCTAATGGGGTATGATCCAACAAAAAACCAGGTTCTTTCCCCATCGGGGCACCCTGTCGCAGACTATCTCGCGGTAGAGTTGCCGCCAGGCCACAGTTTCGAGTCAAGACCCCTGTATGGAATATGCCCTGGCGTATGTCTCTTACCTGGGCATCAAAGTCCAACACAGAGAGCAGATCATCCAGGATTTTCATGGTCCTATAACTCTATTGTAAGGCAACCGTTCACACCCTCCTGTCCAGCCCTGGCCCTTTGAAGGTTTCAGTCGGATTAATGGGCAAAGTGCCTGTCTTGTGCATCAAGCTGCTCCTGAAACCCTGAGAGAGGCCACTGCTGGCCGGGGATGTGAACAGTTACCTGACAACTATCCGATCTTTCCCAGGGCAATCTCAGCGGCCTTAATCAGAGGATATGCCGCTGGAGATGCAGTGAGTAGAGGATGACTTCCCATCTGGGTTGTAAAGATAGAACTTACGGTCATCCTGTTCTGGATAGCAAGCCCAATGAGGTTTACCAGTTCTCCTGTGCTCAGGCCCCCCATGACACTTCCTCCCACTAGCATGCCAGTCTTCTTTGCAGCTATCAGCTTAACAGTCTGGGGATGCATGTCACTGAGTTTTCCAGGATGCCTGTCCATGCCCTGAAATATGGCAGTGACTACATCAAGTCCCTCTTTCCTGGCCAGGTTCTCTGTAATACCTGCTGCTCCAAAACCATTATTGCCAATGGCAGTAGAGAATACAGGGATCGTACCACTGAAGGTCTTTAGATTAGACCATCTATAGAGATTTATGCCCGCAATCCTGGACTCTGCACAGGCAACTGAGGCCAACATAACACGGCTCAACTTTCTGGTAATAAAGTCTCTCTTTTCAGCACAGTCACCAACTGCCACTATATCTGGTTTACTTGTTCTCATATATTCGTCTACTTCTATAAATCCAAACTTATTTATCTCTATACCTGAGTCTTTGGCCAATTCTGTATTTGGTCTATAGCCCATAGACAGAATGACTGCGTCGGCTTCAAGCCTTTCTCCACTTTGGAGCTCAACTTCAGATACCTTTCCATCTGTACCAAGTATCTCTTTGACGCCAGAGCCTGTCTTTATATGTATACCTCGAGAAGAGAGGACCTCTTCTACCTTAGCTGTTACTTCATCGTCAAATACTATACCTAATAGGTGAGGTAAGACTTCAACAATAGTTACATCTTTACCCTTTTTATTCAATTCATCTGACATCTCAACGCCAATGAAGCCTCCACCTATCACCACAATCTTTTGTGCATTCTCTAGAGTACTTATAGCTTTATCGATATATTCCTTATCTTTTGGTATAGTAAATACATTCTCAAGATCTGCCCCCTTTAGCCATCCTGGAACTACTGGTCTAGATCCAGTAGCAATGACAAGCTTTTCAAAATTAATTTCCTCATTATTAGCTGTCTTACATACCTTTTTATCACAATCTATAGAAGAAATTTCATCGAGCATAAGTTTTATACCCGCATCAGTAAGTAGCTGATCTGGGATGACATCCTGAGCACTGTTTTCCAATGAACCGAATATATAGGGAATACCACAGGGGATAAAGACCTCTTTTTCCCTTCTAACCACAAGAAATTCCTTGTCTGGATAATGGGCCTTAGCGGTCAATGCAGTTGTAATACCTGATGCACTTCCACCGATTATTAATACATCGCTTTTCATGTCAGTCACTCCTTTCTTTAAATAGTTTGTTACTCTTCTCTAACCCCCAATACTGTACATCTCACGGAGACTTCCTTGAGGGCCATATCCCAATAACCCATGATCTTTAGGTTTGTTTCTGATTGCAAATTCAATTAGTCGAAGGATATAATCATCTCCTTTTCCCTGCCTCAATGGCGTCTTGAGATCGACCTCTTGATCTGAAAAGAGACAGCCTCTGAGATGTCCTTCAGATGTAAGACGTAATCTATTGCATCTGGGACAGAAAGGGTTGCTCAGGGCACCGATCAGTCCGATCTCTCCTTGAGTCCCTCCAATTCTAAATCTTAGGGCAGGGCCATCATATGGACCGGATTTTATAGGGATTAAATCCCATTTAGATTGAATAAGTTGATAGATCTCATCTATAGATACAAATCTCTCTGGAGTCCACCCATTCTGACCTAGAGGCATGAATTCAATAAAACGGACACAATAGGACGTATTTAGGGCAAGATTGACAAAATCCAAGACCTCATCGTCATTGATCCCCTTCATGACTACTACATTGATCTTGATGGGACTAAATCCAAGGCCTTCTGCCTCTTCAAGACCTTCCCATACACGTGCAAAATAATCCCTGCCAGTGATGTAGAAAAAACGCTCGGGCCTGAGGGAATCTAGACTCACGTTGATTCTGGAGATGCCACACTCTCTGATGTAAGCAGCAAGTCCCCTGAGTAATACCCCATTAGTAGTCAGGCTGACTTCCTTCAGCCCTTCTATGCGGCAGAGCCTGTTAATAAATCCTATAAAGC
The DNA here is from genome assembly GCA_027004715.1 of Deltaproteobacteria bacterium. Taxonomy (GTDB): domain Bacteria; phylum Desulfobacterota; class Dissulfuribacteria; order Dissulfuribacterales; family UBA3076; genus JALTHG01. The sequence continues at coordinate 15,402 of JALTHG010000068.1, read as the reverse complement.
CCTTTCTTACCAAGGGTTCTCCACCTGTAAGCCTGACCTTACGGATGCCCAGTTGGATACAGAGCCTGACAATACGAAGGATCTCTTCATACGTGAGGACCTCACTGTGAGGTATAAAGTCAAGGGCCCTATCAGGCATACAGTATATACATCTCAGATTACAGCGGTCAGTAACAGAAAGCCGTAAATAATTGATAACCCTGCAGTAGCTGTCTGTCAATGGAAATTCTCCCTATATCAAATTTGTACTTTAAGGAGACTATCCAGGATCTTTCCAGCGGCATGGAATGCCTTTCCCTCGGCAAGGGCCCGGCCCTCCAGGCATGCCTCAAATATCAGAGGGTCCATTGGAACTGTCCCAATGACCTTCAGACCCCTGGCCTTGACTTCATCTCCCAATCTGCGGGCAGTCTCTTCTGAATCTATCTTATTCAATATGGCATAGACTGCCTTATCCATTCCAGAGGCAAGCCCTCTTATTTTTTCAGCCACACTCAAAGACTCGAATGAGGGTTCTACTACAAGGAAGACATAGTCTATGGCCTCATCAATCCCCCTACCAAAGTGCTCTACTCCTGCCTCCATATCGACAAATGCAATCTCATCACTATTGAGACAGAGCTTTTTTAGAAATTCCCGACTCAATACACCCATAGGGCAGGCACATCCCTCAAAGGCCTGAAGGATCTTCCCTATGCTGACCAACATAATACTGTCTCTCTTGACCAGATATCGAGAGGGGATATCTCTTATGAGGAACCCGTCGGTCCTGAGTACATTTTTTTGAGACATCCTCTCCTTTAGCTTCTGCTTTCCCCCTAAGAGTTCCATAAATGGGACTGGAGGTCCATCAAGGCCAAGCATCCTGAAGAGCCCGGAATTAGACTCATCTGAATCTACTACAAGGACCTGAAGACCGCGAGATGCGGCCTGTTTGGCCAATAAAGTGGTCAAGATACTCTTGCCACTCCCTCCCTTTCCACAGAGAGATATCTTCATAAATTGCCTCCTATGCCATTAAGCCCAGTCTTAAAAACACCTTCTCTTCCATCTACCACACCCACACCCCCTGCCTCTACAGCATCCTGTCCCTCTCCTATCAAAACTCTCCTGAAAAAATCTGGACAGGACACTAATCAGATCATCAACTTCTCTCTCATAAGGTGCATCACCTTTAAATATATTGTCTCTAAAGGGCTGTTGATATTGGAGGTCATAATACCTCCTCTTTTCTTCATCTCCTAAGACCTGATAGGCCTCATTGATCTTTTTCAGGCGTTCCTCACTCTCAAGACTGCCTCCATTCCTGTCAGGGTGATATTGCATTGCAAGCCTGCGATAGGCCTTTTTGATCTCTTCTGAGGACACCCCAGGACTCAGACCAAGTGTAGCGTAATAATCCTCACTCATCTGTCTACCCCATACGAACTCATCTACACCTACAGATACCCATGTCATAACCGTCCACATCTCTCCTGTTACAACCGTCTAGTCGCAGGCCAGTGGCCCTTTAAAGGGTTTCAGTGCAAATTAATAGGCAGAGTGCCTGATGCATCAACTGCTCCTGAAACCCTGAAAAAGGCTATCCTGACCAGGGGGACGTGGACAGTTACCAGCTCCCTGGGTTATGTCTATTCTCGAGTCATGGCTGCTCCACACTTGGGGCACTGTTGCTGATAGCATGGCACTCCCAATTGATGAGGTACCCTTGTGCCACAGTTAGGACATACACAATAGCCCCCTGGGCCTGCAGCAAAACCTCCACCTCGGCCACGACCACCTCCGCCCATTCCACGTCCTCCGCCCATTCCTCTGCCTGTTCCAGGTCCCTGGCCCATAGGTCCAGTTCCATCTCCTCTTGGCATCTTATTTACCTCCTTTTTAAAGACTTTGTGCCAGATTCGCCCATATATCTTGGACTGCCTTACAGCCCTTAGAGTGGCTGTCAAACTCTACGATGTTCTTCCCCTGGACCATGGCCTCAGTAAAGCCAAGATCAAAAGGGATTCTTCCCAACACACTCACATTTCTCTCTCTCGAAAAGGCCTCTATGGCCTCACCCTCCTCGGGATTGAGGTCAAATTTATTGATGCATACCATAGCAGGTATCTTAAAAAACTCGGCCAGGTCTACTACACGTTCCATATCATGCCTGCCGGAGACCGTTGGCTCGGCCACGATAAGGACGGCCGAGGCCCCACCAAGTGAGGCAATGACTGGGCAACCTATACCTGGAGGCCCATCTGTAAGCAACAGATCCAGGCCCTTCTCTTCAGCAAGCTTTTTGCCCCTCTCACGTATAAGTGCCACCAGTTTGCCAGAGTTCTCTTCTGCAATATAGAGCCTGGCATGGACCATGGGCCCAAAACGGGTATCAGAAATGTACCATTCTCCACAGGTATTCAGGGGAAAGTCAATGGCCTTTTCAGGACAGAAGTAATAACAGACGCCGCAACCTTCACAGTCTATGGAATCCACCACAAAATCCTCACTGATGGCGTCCCATTTACACAGATCACGACACATACCGCACTGTACACACCTGTCTTGATTGATGATGGCTGTATGCCCAGACTTAAAGTCATGACGTTCCTTGACCTGGGGATCCATAATGAGATGGAGGTCTGCTGCATCCACATCTGCATCACAGAGGACCTTATTTTCTGCCAGTGAGGCAAATGCTGAAAGGATACTGGTCTTTCCTGACCCGCCCTTGCCACTTATGATAACTATCTCCTTCATAATACTCCCTTTCTCAATAAAGATGCCTGACTCAATAGGTCGGGACTCCCATCCTGGCACCCAGTGATCGGTTGCAGGACCTGCCGCAACTTATTGAGAAGTTATGCCCAAGGCAGTTTCCAACTGCCAGGATCAGGCTCACGAAAAGCCACCTGAAGATGGACATGAAGACAATGTACTCCTGCTTCCTCTCAGGTTACTGCCAGAATTTATAGAAGAAAATGTAGACAGGAGTGCTTCAGTGTCTTTAGACCCGCACTGAGGGCAGTGCACCTGATCTCTATCTTTACTCCTGATGCATAGGTATTCAAAGACATTGCCACAATTTTTACACCTAAATTCATAGATAGGCATATCTTATCCTCCTCAATCCTCAGAAGAAGAGAGCTCTATGATCTTATTATACAGATCTCTGAACCTCTCTTTCCAGTCTGGAAACTGCTCTACGATCATATCTCCTCTTGAATAGGCCTCTGCAAACCGCCTATCAAGGGGGATCTCCAACAAGAGTGGTACACCCTCCTCTCTTGCATATTTCTCTACGTCATTATTGCCTATTCCAGAACGATTGATGACCAAACCACATGGAATCCCCAAGACCTTAACGGCCCCTAGAGCCAATTTTAGGTCGTGCAGACCAAAAGGCGTCGGTTCTGTGACTAACAACACAAAGTCTGCGCCCTTCATGGAGGCAATGACCGGACACGAGGTCCCTGGAGGTGCATCGATTATAGTTATGCTTTCAGGTCGGGTATATTCTCGCACTCTTTTGATCATAGGCGGGGCCATGGCCTCTCCAACCCTCAATTCTCCCTGGATGAATTCCAGCCCATTTCTATGTCCCTTCTTGATCGTGCCTAGTTCCCTCTCTGTCTCGCTTATGGCCTCTTCAGGACATACCTCAATGCATCCACCGCAACTGTGGCAGAGTTCAGGGAATGTCAAGACCTTCTCGCCAACCACGACAATGGCCTTAAACTGGCATATCTCCCCACACTTTCCACAGAGGCTACATCTTTCCATATCTACTTTTGGTACTGGTGTAGTGATGGTCTTGACCTCTTCAATGCTGGGTCGAATAAAGAGAGAGGAATTTGGCTCCTCTACATCGCAATCCAGTACCTGGACATCAACATCAGGCCCAAGAGAGAGAGCCAAATTTGTGGCTACAGTCGTCTTCCCTGTACCTCCCTTTCCACTTGCTACGCTGATAATCATGATCTACTCCTTTCGTGTAACCGTTCACACCCCCTATTGAACTGTCTGGGTCTCGGGGATGTGAACGGTCACCATATATCAGTCCCAGGGCTAGTGGTCACATATATTATTACCTGTCGACAGGGTATTGGAGAGATATTGTCTTGCCAGGGACTCAGGAGAATCCATTGGGGCACCAACAATGACCTCTATCCCTCTCTCCTTCAAGAGACTCTGTGCATTCTCTCCCATTCCACCCACAATCACTACATCTGCTCCCTGATCGTAAAGCCACTGAGGAAATACACCTGGTTCATGGCCTGGAGAGGCACGCATCTCTGTCCTAACTATCTTTCCATCCTGGGTCTCGATAAACGCAAACTCCTCACAGCGCCCAAAATGGGGTGAGAGTCTTCCGTCCAACACAGGTATAGCAAGTACTTTTATAGCCTTTGGACGCTTCTCCCTGGCAGGGATCTTTTCAGGGGCCGTCAACTCCACTATCTTGTCCACCATCTTGTTAAATTCCTGGGTGAATGGGAGCTGACTGTTCTGCAGTGCGCTCATAGTCCCCTCATCCTCGCTATAGACCACCTCTAACTCTATAGGCAGGCTTGCCAGGAGCCTCAGGCCTTCCCTCTTTGCGGTTATTTCTCCTCCATGTTGCTTGAACAATTCGATGGTCTTACCACAATAGGGACACTTGAGGCCGCTCATATTCTCAACTATGCCCAGGATCTCCATCTTGACCTTGCGACAAAAATTAATGGCCTTTCTGACATCGGCCAGTGAGAGCTCTTGAGGGGTAGTCACAATTATTCCCTTGGCATCCGAGATGGTCTGGGCCACAGTCAGGGGTTCATCCCCAGTGCCAGGCGGAGAGTCAACGATCATGTAGTCAAGATCCATCCAGTCAATATCTGAGATAAACTGTCTGATTACCCCAGCCTTGAGGGGTCCTCTCCAGATAGTCGCTGCATCCTTGTCTCCCAAGAGGACCTCAATCGACATCACCTCCATATTGGGGAGATATTTGACAGGCAACATCTTGCCCCCCCGGCCACCTGGACGCGGGCTATCTTCCAGACCTAGTATACGAGGGATACTGGGTCCATGGAGGTCCACGTCCATGAGGCCGACCTGATAGCCTCTCATGGCAAGGGCCACAGCGAGATGGGCAGACACACTGCTCTTTCCCACTCCACCCTTTCCGCTAAAGACAAGAATCTTATTCTTTATGTGATGGAGCCTCTCCTTAATCTCTTGGTTCTGTAGCTTTAACTGGGCTTCCCGAGTCTTTTGATCTACCTTTTTCATTATACTAACCTCTCTTTACTAATTATCTACTTTTTTCTAAATTCCTGATCCTGGCCTCGATGGACTCGAGCTGGCTGCGCAGGCTCTCTGCCTCTCTCTTCAGAGACTCAATTCCTCTGCTATCTGGCATAGGACCAGGCTGAGATTGACTGGGTGTAACAAATCTCATACCTCTGCCCATGCCCATGCCCATGCCACGGCAACCGCCCATGCCCATGCCACCTCCGCCCATGCCGAAATGGCTCTGGACATTTGGAGTAGTACTGCTGGAGAGTTTGCCAGATTTATACTGCTCAACTGCCTGCCGCACTGGCCCACTTACCCCAGTAATTACCTGAATGTTGGTTGCCCCAAAGGTCTGGAAGGCGTTTGGTCCGCAATTTCCAGTCAAAACTGCCGATACGCCCTTGCTTGCCATAAGCTGTGCAGATTGTATCCCTGCTCCTCCACCTAGAGCAATATTTGCATTGTTAATGGCCTCAAACTCCATGGTATCTGGATCGATAATCAGGAAATAAGGACATCGTCCAAAACGTGCCTCTACCATATCATCAAGTGTAGGACCTGTAGACGTAACTGCTATCTTCATAATATTTTTGCCTCCTAATGAATTTTTTGTCTTAGAGTACTAGAGGTATATGTATAATCTCTATTCTCTGTCTTCACTACTCCATAGTATATAGTACTGTCTCTTCGCTCTGTCTGAATCTGCCCACCACGCATCAGATTTCCGAGGTATTTTGAGACCTCATTGAGATGCATACCAAATGTATCTGCAATCTGTCTCGCTGTACAGGGTCTTCGCTGCAGCATGGAAAAGATCGTTTCCTGATTCACCTCCATATGCTCTGGATACTTTGCCTTAAATTCTCCAATGACCTCTGCCACTGGGTGAAATAGCTGAGTGAGTGCCTCCACCTGTTCTTTAGGCAAGGCCACGGCGAATTCCTCTGCAGGCGGTCGAATAACTGTATTTAAGTGAATACGATCTGGCCTGATCTCCTCTGCCAGGGCAGCAATCTTACTGACATCAGAGGGCATAGAGTTTACACCAGCGACCAGGAATACCTCCATCCATAATTTCCCCTTAAATTGTGCACGAAAGGCCTTTTGTCCCTCGATTAGCTGATCAAAGTGCAACTGTGGATGGGGACGGTTCACCCAACAGTATGAGGTCTCATCCCAGGCACTCAGAGAGACCTTCACTATATCTGCATGCGATGCCGCATCCCGTACCTCTGGGAGATAGAGCATGGTGCCATTGGTCAAAAGCACAGCAGGGATTGTGGTATTAGAACGGACAAACTCCAGTATATCCCCAAAATGCGAATGAAGCGTCGGTTCTCCAGAACCAGAGAGGGTAATATAATCTGCCCTGCCATCTCTTGCCAACCATTCTCTGAGTTCTGCAATTACCCTATCTGTAGGTACATATTCTCGTCTTACCAGTGTCTTTTTAGTAGTCCGTCCCAACTGACAAAATATACAGTCCAGGCTACATGTCTTATAGATAGACAGATCTACACCCAGTGATCTTCCAAAGCGACGGGAAGGCACTGGTCCAAAAAGATATCTTCCAGTCATAATTCAATATTCCTCAAGAGGTCTCAATCCACAACCAGGGGCCCTATGACCTCTCTTCTGCCGGCTGGCCGGGGATGTGAACAGCTATGATACACCAGCCAGGACAGTCTCTGTTATATCAGTGTATAGTTACAGTTATCTTAAATCAGAATCGATTAAGATACATATCTATAGTTTAGTATGATAAATCTATAAGGCTGGATGTCAATCCCAGTATCTATATTTTTTTGTATTGACTGGAATATTGAGTCACTGAATATATTGTTAATGTTAATGATTTGCATTTATATATAATAGAGAGGGCCTGATGCATTTATACATAGATGGACATATAGTTGAGCAGAAATAGTTTTGCAGTATATAGCTCTTAAAAGGCAGTCTGAAAGACATTATGTCTTACAATTATATCAAAATAGACCTCAAGGCCATAGAGCACAACTTCAGGACCCTCAAGAGTCTCTTAGTAGATACCAGGGTCGGCATTATAGCAGTAGTAAAGTCTGATGCCTATGGCCATGGTATGCTAGAGGTAAGTCAAGTACTTGAAAGGACAGGTGCGTGGGGATTTGGTATCTCAGAGATTGAAGAGGCAATCGCTCTCAGAAATGGAGGTATAGACCTTCCCATCTTGCTCATGGCAGGATTACCTCCAGGGGCAGAGAGAGAGGCCCTGGCCCTGGACCTCACTCCTGGCATAACAGACCTTGCCTCCCTGGATAGGCTTGAGTCCGTAGCTGCCAGGGAAGATAAGACCTGCAAGATCCATCTAAAGGTAGACACAGGCATGGGACGTATGGGATTTCTGCCCAATGAACTCTTTGAGATCGTCAGAGATCTAGGTAGATGGCCACATCTGCGGCCTGAAGGCCTGTATTCCCACCTCTCTTCTGCCGATGATCCCTCTGATACATTCAATGAGACACAACTCAATACCTTTGCATCTGTCCTGAAAGAGGTAAGGGGTATGGGCTGGAGTCCTCTGCTTGTACATCTGGCCAATTCAGCTGGTCTGATACACTTTCCCTCTGCCCATTATGATCTGGTCCGTCCAGGTCTGGCTATTTATGGTTCTTATCCAGGGCCTCAGAGCCGAAAATTGCTTGAATTAAGACCTGCTATGAGTTTCTATAGCAAGATTGTAGCAGTGCGTCACCTCCCTAAGGGCGCATCTGTAAGTTATGGTCACAGCTTCCATACCAGGAGCCCTTCCAGGGTCGCGGTAGTGCCTGTAGGTTATGACGATGGCTATCTGAGATCCCTGTCTAACAGAGCGTGGGTGCTTATCAGAGAGAGACGCTGTCCGGTGATAGGACGCATCTGTATGAAGGCCTTTATGGTAGATGTATCAATGCTTGAAGGGGTAAGACCTGGCGAGGAGGTTGTACTCCTTGGGAGACAGGGAATAGAGGCCATTACAGCAGAAGAACTTGCCCAGTGGGGGAATACAATAAGCTATGAGATCTTATGCCTGTTGGGCACTAGAAACAAGAGATTCTTTAAGAGGAGATAGTCTATGTTCGATATAGGACTGCCAGAGTTACTCCTGATCCTGGTGCTGGCACTTATAGTATTTGGACCAGATAAGCTCCCTCAAGTTGCCAGACAGATTGCGCGATTTGTTGGGGAGTTAAAAAAGGCCTCAGAAGAGTTTAAGAACCAGCTCGACCTCAATGAGACCTTGAAGGATATAGAGGATCCAGGACTACAGGGCAACATGAGATCAGACAGAAAGGATGCAACAGGAAGCAGAACAGAAAAAAAGAGGGCTCCAGTCTCTGAGAGTAAATAGGGGAAGAGATTGTTGAATGCTATACCCGACGATATGTCTTCCAGTCACTCCCCCCTCAAGGTACACCTCAATGAACTAAGGCGTCGCCTGATAATCTGTTCTGTCACAATAGCCATAGCCTTTGTGATCTCTTGGTTCTTCTCAGATTACCTGGTATCCTGGCTATTCTATCCTGTCCGCAGGGCACTGCCACCTGGCAGTCCTATGATATTTACTGCCCTCACAGAGGGCTTTATGACCTACCTGAAGGTCGCATTCTGGACCGCTATTATCCTCTCTACTCCTATGATCCTCTATCAAATCTGGGAATTTGTAGCCCCTGGACTCTATGACAGGGAAAAAAAGTATACAAGGCACCTCGTGTATTGGGGACTAGGGCTCTTCATCCTGGGAGGCCTGTTTGGTTATTGGGTCATAATGCCTGTTGCATTCTCTATTACCCTCAGCTTTGCAACCAAAGATCTGGTGGCAATGCCAAGGCTCCAAAATTACCTGGTCTTTTCTCTCAAGACTATCCTTATATTTGGTCTGATATTTGAGATACCCTTTCTGATGGCCTTTGCCGTCCATTGCAACATTGTGCCAGAAAGATATTTTATAATGCACCGAAAGGCCAGTTATATAGCCCTGTATCTATTGGCAGTACTGCTCGTCCCAACAGATATCTTCTCCCAGATCCTGCTGAGTTTCCCCCTGATAGGCATATATGAGATCGGGATATTGTTTGCCAGGTGGTTCAGACCAGGTGATTAGGTCTGTTGCCTCATCTATAGCGTCCTGATATTATATGATCGTAACTGTTCACATCCTTCCGGACGCTTACATCTAATCTGATTCTGGTCTTTTCCAAACAGGAGTCTTTATGAAAGATGTCTTACACCAGGTCTATTATCCCATATTTATCGATCTGAGAAAAAAAGAGGTAGTTGTTGTCGGTGGGGGAGGTGTTGCTGAACGCAAAGTGAAAGGGCTCTTAGAGACCCATGCCCTCATAAAGGTCATAAGTCCAAAGATCACAAAGGCCCTTGAGCAATGGGCCTCAGAAGGCCTGATAGACCATGTGTCAAGGGCCTTTACCCAGGGGGATCTAGATAGCGCCTGGCTAGTGATCGCTGCTACGGATGACCCTGCCACACAAAAGGCCATATACAGAGAGGCATCGGAACACAAAATTTTCTGTAATGTAGTAGATCAACCAGAACTCTGTAGCTTTATAGTCTCTTCTATGGTCAGGCGTGGAGACCTCTGTCTGGCCATATCTACTGGTGGCAAGAGCCCTGCACTTGCCCAGCACCTCCGGAAAGAGATTGAGAAAAATCTGGGTCCGTTTTATGTTGGCTATGTCTCCCTTCTGGGAGAGCTCAGACAGGTGATTAAGAGGTCTTATTCAGACCCAAAGACCAGGAAGAGGCTATGCAAGTCACTTGCAGATCCCAGGGTATTAGTCTGGATTAAAGATGATAAATGGGATAAAATAGAGAGATGGGCAATCTCTCTCTGTGGCAAAGAGGCCGCCAATATAGTCTCGAAATTTGAATCAGTAGCAGATCCCTGAGATCTCATATGCATAATTTCTTTTTTCAAATTGCAATATTTATATACTTCGTCAGCACGATTGGCTTTTTTATGCAGGTCATTACTCTCAGAAAGGATGTAGAGAGGATTGCCACTATATTCCTGGGCGCTGGCTTTGGACTCCATACCATATCCCTATTGATGCGCTGGTTGGCAGGGGGGCATCCCCCATTTGTCAACCTCTATGACTCTCTGTCCTTCCTGGCCTGGGCCATAGTTGGTTTATTTCTCCTGTTCCAATGGCAGAGCAAGTTGAAGTCCTTTGGGGCCTTTGTAGTGCCCCTTGCCATGGTCATAATGACTGGATCCTCTCTCCAGTCAAAGGCAATAGTCCCCCTTCCTCCTGCGCTCAGGAGCATCTGGCTTCCCATTCATGCCATTATCTGTCTGTGTGCAGATGCCATTTTTGCCCTGGCAGCCTGTGGTGCTGTCATGTTCTTGATCCAGGAGAGACAGATAAAGAACAAACGGCTGGGGGCCATATTCCAGAGGCTGCCCTCTCTCGAGGCCTTAGATAGTATGAATAGGCGATGTCTGACATGGGGATTTCCCCTATTGACCCTGGGGATAGTCACTGGATCCATCTGGGCCGAAGAGGCCTGGGGATCTTATTGGAGCTGGGACCCCAAAGAGACATGGTCACTGATTACCTGGTTTATCTATGCGGCCCTTTTACATCAACGGCTTACAGTGGGCTGGCGGGGTCGTAAGGCAGCAATTATGACCTTAGTAGGTTTTGCAGTGCTGATATTTACCTTTTTAGGAGTAAGTCTATTACTTTCTGGTGCACATTCCTATGCCACCTGGTTCAAATAGACCACAGATAGTCCTTTTAGGAGTGAATCATAGGACTGCACCTGTAGAGGTGAGGGAGCATCTTGCCCTGCGCGATAGCGATCCCCCTGCCTTGAGACTGTTCGCCGATCTCCCTCTATGCGAAGAGGTGGTATTCCTGTCTACCTGTAACAGGGTAGAGGTCCTGGTCTCTAGCAGGCACCTGGATGGAGTCAAGAGGTCTATAAAGGAGCTATGGCTAAAGAAGGGGAGATTAGATCCCGGCACACTCACAAAAAGCCTCTATGAATATGAAGGCACAGAGGCCATTAAGCACCTCTTTAGAGTGGCATCCAGCCTGGATTCAATGGTCGTAGGAGAACCTCAGATCCTTGGTCAACTCAAGGATGCATACAACATGGCCTTAAAGGAAAAGACTGCGGGTCTGGTTCTCAATCGTCTGTTATGCAAGGCCTTTTCTGTAGCCAAGAGGATCAGAACTGAGACCAGGATCGCAAGCCAGGCCGTCTCTATCAGCTATGCTGCGGTTGAGCTCGCAAAAAAGATCTTTGGGGACCTTAAAGACAAAAATGCTATGCTGATAGGTGCAGGAGAGATGGCAGAGCTGGCAGCACAGCACCTTATCAGCAATGGGGCCAAAAAACTGGTAGTGGCCAATCGTACCCTCAGTAGGGCAGTGGAACTTGCCAGGTCTCTTGATGGGACTGCCATATCTCTTGAAGAGATAGAGGATGCACTCCTGGACGTAGATATAGTCATAAGCTCTACAGGTGCCCCTGGCCTCATCCTCAAGAAAGACCAGGTGAGGCGCATCATGCGTCCAAGGCACCATCGTCTCCTGTTCTTCATTGACATTGCAGTGCCAAGAGATATAGACCCAAAGATCCATGAACTAGATAACGTCTATCTATACGATATAGATGACCTGAAGGGAGTTATAGAATTCAATAAGGCCGAGCGTAAGAAGGAGGCCATTAAGGCCGAGCGTATGGTGGAGGCTGAGGTAATCAAGTTCATGTCTTGGATGGAGACTCTGGACGTAATACCTGTAATCCATTTTCTCCAGAAAAAGGCAGAGGCAATAAGACAGAGAGAACTCTCGCGCAGCTATAAGGTCATAAAGTCTCTGAATGACGAGCAGCAAAAGGCCTTAGACATACTTACCAGGTCCATGATGCAGAAGATACTCCATGATCCCATAATCTGTCTCAAGAAAGGGGCCCAGAATAAAGATGGAGAGATAATTTTGGATGTTGCCCGTCGCCTCTTTAGCATGAATAGCTCTAATGAAGAATAGATAAAGAGGTCAGTAATGAAAATTGCTCTAAATATAGACCATTCATAGGATTTATTTAACCTATACCCATGTCAAGACACTACGTGACAGATCTCTTGGACCGCTTAGTCCCCAAGGAAGGGCTGATTATGATGGTCATGGCTGTCATAGTAGGGATTGGGACTGGGTCTGCCGCTGTCTTTTTTATCAAGCTTATCGCTATCATACAGGACTACTCCTATATCAAAGTAGTGGGTCTCTATCCATCCCTGGGGCGTCTGTGGTTTGTCATTATCCCTATATTGGGTGCCCTCATAGGGGGGCCAATTATTGCCTATTTTGCTATGGAGGCCAAGGGACACGGCGTACCTGAAGTCATGCAGGCCCTGGTCCTACATAGCGGTCGTATCCGTCCGAGGGTCGCTGCAGCAAAGATCTTTGCCTCTGCTCTCTGTATTGGGACAGGTGGCTCAGCCGGAAGAGAGGGACCTATAGTTCAGGTAGGGGCTACCCTGGGGTCTTCTATTGGTCAGTGGCTGCACCTTTCGGGTAGCCGCATCAAAAATCTGGTGGCCTGTGGATCGGCAGCAGGTATTGCGGCTACCTTCAATGCACCTATTGCTGGCGTGGCCTTTGCGGCAGAGCTACTGATGACCGAACACGGAATAGTTATGTTCGGCAATGTGGTTATCTCGGCCGTATGCTCTAGTATTATCAGCCGAATCTTTCTGGGGGCCAGCCCTGCCTTTGATATTCCAAGCTATAGCATGCGTTCACTCTGGGAGATCCCACTATATGTACTCCTGGGCCTCCTATCTGCACTGATTGGTGTCATGTTTATCAAGATGCTTGACACCTTTGAGGAACTATTTGATAACTGGGGGGTCTCTCAGGCCATAAAGCCTGCTGTTGGTGCCTTGCTTTTAGGTATCCTTGCCTTTCTGTATCCCTATCTCTATATGGTCTTGCCTGTCTCTGCCAGGGCATTCCATATAGGTCTGCCCCTGATAGATAATATGCCTCACATCTATTGTACAGGATTTCCATTTATGGAACTTGCCCTGCAGGGTAGTCCATCCCTCTGGCTCCTCGCTGTCTTGATCCTTCTCAAACCCCTGGCCACATCCTTCACCCTGGGCTCTGGAAATTCTGGGGGCATCTTTTCGCCATCCCTATTTACTGGGGCTATGCTTGGTGGGGCCTTTGGGCACATTGCCAGGGCATTCCTGCCAGGTATTACAGGACCATTAGGGGCCTATGCCCTGGTTGGAATGGCCGCAGTCTTTGCCGCAGCGGCACGTGCCCCTCTCACATCTATACTTATTGTCTTTGAGATGAGCGGTGACTACCACCTGATATTACCTCTTATGACCGCAACCATTATTGGATCAAGCCTTGCCCAGTGGATATTCCCTGACTCCATCTATACCTTGAAATTGACCAAGAGGGGGATCCAGTTTGACCAGGGAAGGGACCTGGATATTATGCAGGGAGTCCTGGTAGAAGAGGTCATGAACTCTGCACCGGTCACAGTGCAAAAAGACCAGTCCCTATCCGAGCTCTTTGCCCTCTTCCATGAGACCCATCTCTACGCCTTTCCTGTCATGGACAATAATGGAGACCTCTATGGTATGGTCAGCCTGCAGGACATGGAACGGACACTCTCGAAAGAGGGCGTCAAGATCCAGGACCTAAAGATAGGTGATGTGGCCATACCAGAACCTGTCACAGTATTTCCAGATGAACCCATCTGGGTTGCCATACGCAAGATGGCGCCAAGAGACCTTGCAAGGCTCCCTGTGGTCTCACGAGATGATGAGCACAAACTGGTTGGGCTCATCAGTCTCAGTGACATTATGAGGGCCTATGACATAGGGCTTTTACGAAAACAACATAGACAGTACGCCCGAGAACGCATGGCACTCCGTAATATAAGTGGCGTTGAATTTACTGAAATTAAGGTCCATCCTGATTCTGTATGCAGTAATAAGCGCCTGGCCGATATAAGATTGCCCCAAAATACCACTGTAGTGTCTATTGAGCGTAAAGACGGCTCCGTGATCATCCCAGATGGAGATACTATAGTCATGCCCGGAGATCAGGTCACTGTCCTCTGCCAGACCAAGATGATTGAGAAAGTACAGAGGCAATTTGCCCAGGCACTGGATTAATCTGTGCGAGATCGCTTTTTCTCACGCCAGATCAAATACAGGTTCCGGCTGTAGATAATTACTCCACCCCCCTGGCCAAAAATAAAGACCGGATCTCGGCGATATATTGCATAGATCAGGAGCAGGATAGAGCCTATGAGACTCAGATACCAGAACAAGACAGGGACAACGCTCTTGCCTGCCCTCTCGCTGGCTATCCACTGTACAAAGAATCTTGAAGAAAAGATTATCTGGGCAATAAAGCCCATAGTCACCCAATAGCTATTTATATGATTCACAGTGTCCCCATGCATCTCTCTATCGCCTCCCTGGTGCTATTGGCAATCTCTTGATATCCCATGACATCAGGATATATAGCAGGCAGAAATCTAACCCTGATCTTATATGGCCTTGGAAACATAGCACCTATGGGGAAAGATTCATAAGCCCCTTTAATGCATATTGGGACCACGGGCACATTGAGTTCTTTACTGAGTATGGCAAATGCCTTTTTGAATTGCATCAAATTCCCATCTCTTGTCCTGGCACCCTCTGGAAAGATCACTACCACCCTCTTTCCCTTTAAGAGCATGGCACTCTTTTCCAGAGAATCCCTCAAATTTCTGTTGATATCCAGAGTGAGTATATGGGCCTGCCTTGCAATATATTTCCTCAGTTTTGATCTAAAGAGCTCCTCTGTAGCTATAAAATAGGTACTCTTTACCAGCCTGAGGGGCAGAGAGGCCAGTACCAGAAAGCCATCCAGGTAGCTCTGGTGGTTTGGGGCCATGATATATGGAGGCCTGGGAATATCTTTTGTCCCCTGGAGGTCTAACAAAAAGTACAGCCTGAATAATGGCCTGATGAGGCACCAGGTAATGACAAGGAGGTGGGGATTCTCAGAGATATCTATGTCTATATCTCTTCTAAAGAGGCCCTCCAAATGCCCCCATCTGTCTTCTGTCTTCTGACCTCTG
>JALTHG010000067.1 GCA_027004715.1 Deltaproteobacteria bacterium | reverse complement strand
GCTATGTAACGGAGCATATTGGCAAAATTCTCTTCTCCTCCAAGGATGATGTAGCTGTAACAGGTGCTCACCACCCCGGACCTGACCGTGGAGAGGTACCATAGAGACGGGTCGTGGCTTACGCAGACGATCGGGACCTTTTGGCCTATCTCCCTTAATCTCTTCTCATTCTCTTCCCAGAAGCCCTCTGAGGAGCGATAGAGCAGGATGATATCTGCCTTCTCCATTTCCTCTAATGCCTCATCCAGCCTTAGAGAATCATTTTCCAGGGTCTTGGATGAAAAGACCTTAAGGTCCAGAAAATCTACCTTCCTGCTGGCACGTACCAGCATGGGGACATGGCTGTTCCACATTATTGACCTGATCTTGATCTCCATAGCAGACATCCTCCATTTCCTGAATCCTTTATCTCAAAATATACAACCTGTGTCTCCCCTTTATATCCTGAAATTCTCTCCTTATATCTATATCAAGGGGATATTCCAGCGCGGCGATATATCTTCCATCCTGTGAGATATCTGCAGACAGACACATCCCATCTGTATGGAAAGACCAGACCAGCCTCTCAGAGGCAGGACCTGACCTCGAGTTATCAAAGAGATATAGACCCTGTACCAGAGAGCTGGCTCTTACTCGGTTATACCTGACAGGTAAGATGATATATCTGCCGTCTGCTGAGCTATGGACCCGATCAGTATAGCTTGCCCCACCGACCTCTGCGGTCCACTGCAAATTCCCCTTAAGGTCATAGACAAATAGGGAATTGGCATTTGGATATTCAATAGCAGGCCGCCTCTTACCCTGACGTGCCTTGGTATTCCCTGTGAGAAAGGCCACATATCCCTTAGCTACCTTGGCCAGGGCAGGGAAGGCATAGATGGTCAGGCCGTTTACCAATATGGGAGTAGAGATGGGTCTCTCCCAGACTACTCCTCTCTTGCCCCCTGTCTCTATGAGTTCCCTGTTGTCCAGGAGAAAACCACGGCCATCACTGCTGAATGCCGCTACATAGCGGCCATCAGGAGAGATGTCGACTCCATGCCAGATACCCAGTCTCTTTTCAGGAAAGAGGGGCCTGAAGTCCCAGGACCAGAGGAGGTGGCCATCTGATGTCTCCAGGCAGTAGAGGGACCTGTTATAGGAACTACCCTTCCAATAGTCACTGAAGAGAAGATATCTCCCCTGTCTATCTATTCGAAGGGCATCTGGAGCGGCATCCATGCAGCCCCCTTGAGGCCACGACCAGATGGTCTTCCCGGTCTTCAGATCAAGGCAATAGACCTTCCCCTTAAAGGAGTAACCTCTATCCACAGGTCCCAGGTAGTGTCTGGCAACCAGATAGACCCTCGCCCTGATGATATCTGGATCAAAGATCAGACTGTTTACCACGGGCAGGTGATATTTATTCTCTCCAGCCCCTATAGTACCTATATCAGAAGATGCCTTAAATCTCCACAGGAGCTGGCCCTTAGTGTCATAGAGATAGAGGAAGGCATCCCGGCTCTGTTCTCCCATGGCCAGATACCTCCCATCTGGAGAAAAGGCCATAGTGATGATACGTCCCTCTCCTATCCGTTTGGACCACAGGACCCTGCCAGTCTTCACGTCTATGAGCCTTAGGTAGCCCTTTTCAGTCCCTACAGCCAGATAGTTGCCATCAGGTGAGAAGGCCACCACACCACCTATGTAACAGTAGTCCCAGAGTTCATGGGGATCCACTGACTCCAGATCAAGGCCTCTCAGGACAATGGGAGAGGGCCTTTCAGGTGCCTTGCATGTACTTATCAGAGAATGGGACCCAGACCTGAGGCATATCTCGATCCGATAGGTCTTCCCACCCTGCCAGTCAAGGTCCAGAATAGCCCTCTTTATATCTCTACCCACCTCCTCTGAGGCCATCCTTCTCTGGCCCTGATAGATGTCTATCTCTTTGACCAGGACCTTTCTGTCCAGCTCAACAGCTATGGCCCCACGCCCAAACTCTATCTCTTTTATGCCTGGACTGCCCACTGGACTGCATGCAATCAGTGAGAGGAGCAGGATCAAGATAGTGGGTCTGGTGTATAGTGATTCCATATATAGCCAAAATAGTGTCTCTGCCTTCTCGAAGAGGGCCTTTCTCAAAATATAAGTTTGATACCCCCATAAATGGCCCTGCCTTGATTCACAGAATAGGTGCTGTGCTGATAGTGTCTATCTGTCAGGTTATCTGCCACCAAATTGACCTCTATATTCTTGGTTATCTTTTTGGACAGCTTGAGGTCCATATCAAAATACTCGCCGATCTTCCTCTTGTTCATATCGTCGTCATAGATGACTCCGACATAGTGTCCAACCAGCCTTGCCGTGATGATCCTTGGATTATTGTAGGTTATACCTAGTGTAGTCTCCCACTTAGGTATCCATGGCAGATGTCTGCCTTCAAGTGCGGTATTCTCTTTAAACTCCCTGATCTTTGACTGATTATAAGTAAAGTTTGTATAGATAAGCCATTCTGGATCTGGTCTATAGTCTGCTTCTGACTCTATACCTCTTATACGCACCCTTCCTATATTTTCCCATTTTCTGATGCCCTTTGCGGCATCAGCAGTCACGATATAGATAAAGTCCCTGGCATTGTCTTGATAGGCAGTGGCCCTAAAGGTAAACTTACTGCCAATTTTTTGATCGAGACCAAATTCATAGGACCACAACTTTTCAGGACCAAGGTCAGGGTTTCCCTGATAGGTCCAAAACCCATAGGACCAGTAAGGCTTGTAGAGATTATTCAGGGTTGGAGAGCGAAAGGCCCTTCCAATGGCCCCACGCAGGGAGGTACTGTCTGTCAGGTGATAGAGGACAGCAAACTTGGGATTAAAGGTACTGTCTGTCCTCTTGTTGTATCGCGTCTCTTTGGAAGACAGCTTACTGTCATAGCTGTAGCCCTTATAGTTTTTCCAGCGATCATAGCGACCTCCCAGGGTGAATATAAATCTGTCATCGAGTAAGTCTAACTCGTCTTGAAAAAAGAAGGAGATGTATAGCTGTTTCCCTCCACTCCTCACCTCACGGGTCGAGGACTTGTAGTCATAGTGTTTATTGAGTTTGCCCCTCCTGCAGTCGGTACCAAATGTAAGGGTCTGGTGATTTCCCAGGCCCATGCTCACCTGGAGATCCCCACCAATGTCTCCCATGTCTCCCTTGCTGAGATACTTTATTGAGCTGTAGGCAGGATATCTGGCAGCATCATAGCTGGTATTGTGGTCACTGCCAAAGATAGTGGCCAGCATCTCTGTATTGTCCCAGCTCTTTTTGAAGTGGAGGCTTCCCCTGTTGATATCCTCTGTAAAGAGTCTGAAATCTGGGATCAGGTTATATTTGCCACGCCTCCTGTTGAAGTGGTGGCTACCAGAGAGAGTCAGTGATGAGGTGGGATCGAGATCCCAGGTCAATTTTGCGCTGTAGTTGTCCCTCTTTGTACCTGCATTTGCAGTATTTCTCCCTGGCTTCTTTCTGTATTCTGGTGTCTCACAGTATCCATCACTCTCCAGACGACGACCAGAGATATAGTAGCCAAGCCTCCCAATTGTACCGCTATTGCTGAGGGCCACCCTCCAGGTGTCCCGGCTCCCATAGCCACTCCTAAAGATCGTCTTGATCTTCTTTGTAGGTCTCTTGGTGATGATATTGATGACACCTCCCATGGCATTAGAGCCATAGAGCGCAGAGCCAGGTCCCCGTACGATCTCGATCCTCTCGATATCATCAATATCGATTTCATTCCACTCAACGCCCTGGGTCTGGGGATCATTTATAGGGACCCCATCTTTTAGTACCAGGACCCTGCCCTCTGTCTTGCCTCCCAATCCCCTCATATAGACTATATTATTGGTACCTGCAGCACTAACTCCTGTAGGATGCCTGACAAATACACCGGCTACGTCTTCAAGCAGCTCATCTGCACTCTGGGCAGGTGACCTCTCTATATCCTTCCTGGTAATCACAGTCACACTGGCCGGAACAGACCCTATGGGCCGTTCAGTCCTGGTCGCAGTCACCACCATCTCTTCCAATTTGACAGCTTTTCTCCCTTCTTTTTTTGCCCAGCACGTCTGAGACAAGACAATGCCCAGGACCCCCAACAGGATCACTATGGGCCTGAGACCCCCCATCTGGATTTCTCCTTTCAATACCCAAAATTGGTAACACAATATTATAAATTGTATCACCTCTAACAGATCCACATAGGTGTGTCAAGACAGTAAAGATTAGGCCTCGACCAGACTCTAAAAATAGGGTATCTTTTGCTCAGGTGGTAATTGATCATGCAGTGGAGGAGATCCTATGGAAGGGCCTAACAAGGTCATGGAATACAGAGGTCATACTATAAGACTCAGGCCGCACCAGGGGAGGTGTTCCCTGTTTGCAATGGATATAGTCAACAAGGAGGGGAAGGTGGTAAAATATACCATGGCAGCAGGAAAGACAGAGGAGATTGCCCTCGAAAATGCAAAGAAATGGATCGATTTTGACCTGGAATATGAAGGCCAGGGATAAATTTTTGCTATAGACTTATGGGTCAAAAAGGAGAGAGACTATGGAGGCAAAGGACCTATTATATTTTGGACTTGGAGCGGCCTTTATGGCCAAAGACAAGATCAAGAAACAGATCAAGAAACTAGAGGATCGCGGAGAACTCAGTAAGGAAGATACCAAAAAATTTGTCGAGGACGCAAAAGAGCGTGCCAAAAAGGAGCGAGAGGAGATTGACAGGCGCATCCAGGAAAAAATCAAAGAGGCCATCCGTGAGGTGGGACTGGCTACCAAAGAGGACCTTGAGGAGCTGAAGACACTGATCAAAGAGTCCTGATGCTCAAAAATTATGCCCCTGGACGGATATGGAAGACGTTCCGTTTCCTGCTCACTGTATTTCTCATTGTCCGCAAGAAGGAGCGGTTTCTGTTTATCCGTCCTCTGGACCCGGTTGCTTTTAAACAGACTATCCTCGACCTTGGTGTAAGCTTCATCAAGTTGGCTCAGGTATTGGCCACCAGGGCAGACTTCTTTAGTGAGGAATACCTGAATGAGTTAAAGACCATCCATGATGAGGTCGAGCCCATGAGCCAGGCCGATTTTGAGGTCATGTATGCACGGGCATTTGGCTCAACTCGGCCCTTTTGTAAATTCGAACAGAGGCCAATAGCCAGCGCATCTATAGGCCAGGTACACAGGGCCACCTTGAAAGACGGCACAGAAGTCGCCGTAAAGATACGTCGCCTGGATATCGAAAAGGACGTTGCCGACGACATCCGAATCATGCGTATCTTTCTGTATCTCTTTCAGCCCCTCTTTAGCCGGTTTACCAAGAATTCCCTAGAGGCAGTACTCAATGAATTTGCTGCAATGATTGTCAAGGAGGTAGACCTCTCTATCGAACTGGACAATCTCTGCAAATTCAAGAAGATGTATCAACAGGACTATATCCGTTTCCCTGATGTCTATCCCCGTTACTGTAACATAGATGTCCTGGTCATGAGCTTTGAGAGGGGGATACGTATTGATGACAAGGAGGCCCTGGCTCATTCCAATATCCCTTTTACTCTCCTCATGAATAGAGTAGTCCTCTTCTATGTGGAGCAGATGCTGGTCTGTGGCCTGTTTCATGCAGACCCCCATCCTGGAAACTTCCTGGTCAGGGAAGATGGGACCCTGGTTGTCCTGGACTTTGGGATGGTCAAGCGACTGCCCAATTCTACCCGAATTGCCATGATCGAGATGATCAAGGCCGCCAATGAACAGGACTTTGAGCTCTTTATCGTCTCATGTAAACGCCTGGGTATAGTGGCGGCTATGGCACGAGAGGACCAGATGCAGGAACTGGCAGAACGCATGTTTGACATCTTTGGCAATGAAAATCTGAGTGCTGCTACTATGCAGACCCTGGCCTTTGATGTCCTGGATTCCATGAGAGAACTTCCCTTCAAGATCCCACAGGAACTGGTCTATGTGATGCGTGCCAGCTCTCTCATCGAGGGCCTCGGGACTACTTTTATTGAGAACTTTAATGGTGTCAAAGACATCTTACCTATACTTCAGAAAAACATCCCCAGGGCCCTGGGCACAGGGACAGGACTATTTTCTACATTCAAAAATGAGGTCTTGTCTCTGCCCCTGACTGTACGGAGGCTGAAGCTTATTATCTCAGACCTGAGTGAAGAAAACCTCCACATAAAGCTGTCTGGAGAGACCCTGGAGTTCCTGGGAGAATATATCCGTGCCTATCTGAGACCCATAGGTACAGGATTCATCTTTATCACAGCGGCCTTTTTTGTAAGGGGCCTAAAGTTTCCCTATCACCAGATATGGGCCACTATCCTCTTTCTGCTTGGGTGTCTGAAGATAGTTATAGGCCTAAAGTGACCTAGAGGAGGGTATGAACGACTATATAATTGATAGCACAACATCTAGTATTGACTTTTGCACTTTTATAGGGCATGAAGTATCATATATTTCATTTGTTCAGGTCTGAGGATAGAGATGGCCAAAGAGATGGACTTTGAAACGGCCCTGAAGGAGCTTGAGAGGCTTGTGGTCCAGATGGAAGGAGATCAACTCCCTCTTGACGAGGCCCTTAAGACCTTTGAACAGGGGATAAAGCTCTCTCGATACTGTGCCAAGTGCCTGGATGCAGCAGAGAGACAGATCCAGGAGCTTACTAGAGATGAAGAGGGCAGGCCCCTGTTGCATGCCTGGGACAGAGATAATCCAGACCTGGCACAGACATAAAGCATGTTTGACCTTATCACATATCTAAAGAGACAGCAGAGTATAATAGATAGTGCCTTAGATCACTGGCTGCCCAGACCAGGGGGTCCCTCGAGCCAGGTAGCTGAAGCCATGAGATATAGCGTAATGGCCGGTGGAAAGAGGGTAAGGCCTATCCTGTTTTTGGCTGGGGCCCAGGCAGTTAATGGCAATCAGGAGGTACTCCTCCCTGTGGCCTGTGCCCTTGAATGTATCCATACCTATTCACTAATCCATGATGACCTTCCTGCAATGGACAATGACGATTTGAGAAGGGGGAAACCTACCTGTCACAAGGTCTATGGTGAGGGCATTGCAGTGCTTGCAGGAGATGGCCTCCTTACCTATGCCTTTGAACTCATGAGCAGGCCCGAGTTGAGAGAGAAGATACCCCTATCGTTACTGAGTGAGGCAATCTCTGTCCTTGCAAGGGCTGCAGGGATCTCTGGGATGGTAGGGGGCCAGGGTGCTGATATATCAGTAGAGAACCAGCCAATAGATCCAGAGACACTATCTTTTATACATAGCTGCAAGACTGGGGCGCTAATAGAGGCATCTGTAGAGATGGGAGGTCTATTGGGGGGAGGAAGTGATGGAGAGATATATCGTCTAAAGAGGTATGGCAGGTCTTTAGGACTTGCATTCCAGATCGTAGACGATCTCCTGGATGTAGAGGGAGACCAAAGACTCATCGGAAAGCCAGTAGGCTCTGATAAGAGGAACCAAAAGGCCACATATCCTGCCCTCTTTGGGATTGAAGAGACCAAAAAGAGGGCCAAGGAGCTCCTGGCAGAGGCCCTCTCTGAACTGACCTCCTTTGGTAAGGCTGCCGATCCCTTACGGGCCATTGCCAGATATGTGGTAGAGAGAGATAGATGATCCAATTGAAGGAGGATAGAATCTAATGGCATGTCTACTTGAATCCATAGAGAGCCCTCAGGACATAAAGGGTCTCAATATCAAGGAGCTCAATCAGCTTGCCTCTGAGATCCGTCACAAGATTATAGAGACAGTGGCTGAGACAGGGGGACACCTGGCCCCCAGCCTGGGCACTGTAGAGCTGACTATTGCCCTGCACTATGTCTTTGACGCCCCAAAAGACCGCATAATTTGGGATGTAGGACACCAGGCCTATGCACACAAACTCCTTACTGGAAGACAGGACAGGTTTAATACACTGCGCAAATATAAGGGGATAAGCGGTTTCCCCAGGCGGTGTGAGAGCCCTTATGACGTCCTCAATACTGGTCACAGTAGCACCTCCATCTCTGCTGCCCTCGGTATGAGGACCGGCATTGATCTAAAGGGTGAAGACAACAGAGTAGTAGCAGTAATTGGGGACGGCTCCATGACCGCTGGCCTTGCCTTTGAGGCCCTGAATAATGCCGGGCACCTGAGGAAAGACCTGATTATCATACTGAACGACAATGAGATGTCCATCTCTCCAAATGTCGGGGCATTCTCGGCCTTTCTGAGCAGGAAGATGACGAGTAGGCCAATCACTGGCTTCAAGAAGGAACTCGAGTCTTTTCTCAAGCGTTCTGGCGTGGGTGGAAATATATGGGCAGTGCTCAAGCGCAGTGAGGACTCTCTAAAGACCCTATTGACTCCAGGGATGCTCTTTGAGGCCTTGCAGATCGAGTATGTAGGTCCACTACCAGGTCACCACATAGAGTCCCTGATCGACACGCTCAAGAATGTGCGTAAGATTCCAGGGCCAGTGTTGGTCCATGTGCTCACCAAAAAAGGGAAGGGCTATCCCCCTGCAGAGCGCCGTCCTGACCTCTTTCACGGTGTAGGCCCCTTTGACATTGCAACTGGAAGGCCGAGGTCTTCATCTCAGTCCAGGCCACCCTCCTATACAAAGATCTTTAGCCAGACACTCATACGTCTGGCCAGGGAAGACCCAAGGATCGTGGCGATCACTGCGGCCATGCCTGCTGGTACAGGACTTGATGCCTTCCAAAAGGCATTCCCTGACAGATTCTTTGATGTAGGGATTGCAGAACAGCATGCCGTGACCTTTGCAGCAGGTCTGGCCCTGGAGGGACTCCGACCTGTAGTGGCAATCTATTCCACTTTCCTTCAGAGGGCATATGACCAGATTATCCACGATGTATGTCTCACTAACCAACCTGTAGTCTTTGCCATAGACAGGGGGGGTCTGGTAGGTGATGATGGGCCCACGCATCACGGCGCCTTTGATCTCTCGTATCTGAGGGCAATCCCAGGCTTTACCATAATGTCTCCTAAGGACGAAAATGAGCTCCAGCACATGCTCTACACCGCCCTGAAAAATAATGGGCCTACGGCCCTCCGCTATCCAAGAGGGGCAGGTATAGGCGTGAGCCTTGACTGGCAGCTGAGAGAGATCCCTATCGGAAAGGCAGATATCGAGCTAGAGGGATCTGATGTGGGGATAATTGCCATAGGACATCATGTGATCACTGCAATGGCTGCGGCAAAAGAGCTGGCTAAATACAGAATAAGTGCCTCAGTAGTGAATGCACGCTTCGTAAAGCCCCTGGATCAGGAGCTCCTGACAGAGGTGGCCTGTAAGACCAGAAATATCATCACCATTGAAGAGAACTCCCTGGCAGGCGGATTTGGATCTGCAGTCCTGGAGTGCCTGGCCGACAACCACATAGGGCCTGTCGAGGTATGTCGTCTGGGACTCCCTGACAGATTTGTGGAACATGGAAGCCAGGAGCTCCTGAGAAAACAGGTAGGTCTTGACGTTCCATCAGTAGTCCAGGCCGTACTCTCTATGAAGAGGCATAAAGAGACAGTACCTCTCAGCTTTGCAGAGGTACATGCCCTACCTGTCTAATCCTAACCGTTCACATCCGGCCAGGGACATAAGGTTACAAAAAAGGCTGACCTTTCGGTCAGCCCTGATTTTCTGGTGCCGAGAGACGGAATCGAACCATCGACACGTGGATTTTCAGTCCACTGCTCTACCGACTGAGCTATCTCGGCAAAACCTGTGGGAGCATTATGATGGGCCTCTCTGGTCTTGTCAAGTCTAATGTCATATTTGTCCACGGCCTATGGATGACTGGCATAGAGATGTTCCCTCTCAGGCAGAGGCTCAGGCACCTTGGCCACCAGGTCCGCTCCTTCCACTATTCCAGTATCCGTATGGGCCTTAGCGAGGCCGCAGGGCACCTCAATAGCTATATAGGGCGAATTTCTGCCCGGGTCCAGTCGCTCCACCTTGTTGGACACAGCCTGGGAGGACTGGTCATCCTGAAGCTCTTTGAAGACTTTCCATCTCAACCTCCAGGACGCATCGTACTTTTAGGTCCACCATACCATGGCAGCAAGACGGCACAGAGATTCTGTCGCATCCCCTGTGCAAGATATCTATTGGGTAGATCCATGCCCCCCTTACTTGGTAGGGACATCCCCAGGTGGTCAGGCAACAGGGACCTGGGTGTTATTGCCGGCACCTTGAATATTGGGCCAGGCAGGATTCTTGGCAAGACCAGTCGTATAGGCGATGGGACCATAGCTCTAGAGGAGACACGCATCCCAAACGCCAGGGACTTTATTGCCCTGCCTGTCAGTCATATGGGCCTCGTGTTCTCAAAGGGAGTCGCTATACAGATAGATCATTTCTTTAAAACAGGCCGATTCTTGCGGGGGCCTCACATGGAATCCAGGGTAACCGATCTCAGCCATTCCAGGTAGTCCTCACTGGCATCAACTATTGGCACTGCTATTATTTCTGGCACCTCATACGGATGAATTTCCTTTATCTTTGCCTCAATCTCTCTATAGAGGGCCTTTACGCTCTTTATCAGGAGCAGCCACTCCTGGGTCGTCTCTATATTGCCCTTCCACCAATATGTGCTCACTATTGGCCCCAGTACCTGTACACTACCTGCAAGGCGCCTCTCTACTAATCCCCTGGCTATCCTATCTGCATCTCCTCTCTTCTGTATTGCCGTAATGACCTGGATATATTCTCTTACCATGCTACTCACATGCATCTCCTTTAGACCTAAATTCCTTGATATAGATATCTCGTTGTGGGAATGGAATGCTGATCCCTGCCTTTCTGAATGCCTCATCTATGGCAAAATTGATTTCGCTCCGCGTCTTCCTCCTCTTATCTATGTCCTTCAGGTAGACATCCAGCCTGAAGTTCAGTGAGCTGTCTCCAAACTCCCAGAAATATACCCTGGGTTCCATGACAGGTATGTCAGTTACTACCAGGGGATGGGAATGGGCCACTTCAAGGAGAATTTTTTCTACCAGCCTGGTATCGCTGCCATATGCCACCCCTACCGGAATCTTGACCCTTCCGTAGATATCTCCTAGCGTCCAGTTGGTCACCTGAGAGGCAATGAGCTCAGAGTTGGGTACTATCACGTCTGCCCGATCAAAGGTACGGATCAGTGTGGACCTTACACTGATCTTTTCTACATATCCCTCGGTCTGTCCCACTACGATCCAATCCCCTCTCTTTATGGGCCTCTCGAAGAGGAGTATCAGGCCAGATACAAAGTTATTGACGACGTTCTGGAGACCAAAACCAATTCCAACAGAAAGGGCACCTGCGATAATGGCAAGGTTTGAAAATTCGAAACCCGCCACCTCAAGGCCTATGACAAGGGCAATCATAAAGCCGAGATACCCGGTAAGGGTCACCAGGGCATCCCTTGAGCTCTTGGTCATATAGGCATCTTTGAGCTTCTTCCCCATACGCCTCTTTACCCATGAGGTAAAGGCCCAGGTAAGTCCAAACACAAGTACAGCGGCAATCAGGCGGACTGGAATGATCCGGATCTTGCCCACAGAAAACCCATATAGAAATATAGAGAAGATCCTGTTCAGGTATGTGCTGGAAATAGACCAGAAATAGAAGAGCAATATGGCCCACAGGCCCCATAAGAAGGCCGATAGAATGGCCTTGGTCCAGAAAAATGCCTTAAGGATCTCGTCCTCTTTTATCCCGATCTTGGCCCTGAGCTGTTTGGACCAGGAGGTATAACCGGTCGCAAAGTCATCCAGGAGACCGCAGAGCAGGTCTGTGGACCAATAGACCACAAGTCCAGATATATATGTAAAGAATGTGCCTGTAAGAAAATACCAGGAGAGCCTCCTGTAGCCCAGCCATTCTGCACCCACTACAGAGACAAGGACCAGCCACAGAAATGAGAGGAGGGAGTAGCGTGCAGTCCTGTTCTGCCATGTCTTTAGACATGGAGCTATAGCACCCAAAAAGGAAAGGGCACCCATAGGGATCAGGGATGCATGGATGAGCTGTGCATATATACCCTGCAGATCGCCCCTCAGTGGGGGGATCTGGCTGAAGATAAATAGGACAAGAAAGAAGAAAAATGCATTTAGTCTCCTGAATACCCTGCGTGCAGTCTTCTTTGAAGCGACAAATCCAGGGGATTCTTTAGAGAAGGCAACTGCACGAAGGATAGATATCAGAGAATTTAAAAAGATAAAGAGAGAAGAGATAGATAACAGGCCTATGAGATATGACCTGTCAAGGTCCCAGTCCTCAAGGGCCCAGATAAAGAGGGCAGAGATAGCCAGAAAGAACGCAATAGGGAGACGAAAGGCCAGAGACGAGAGGATCGTGGCAGACATGTGGCAGGGAACCTCTTTTTCCCTTGAGATATGGGCCAGATGCATCAAGAAGAGGAAGATAGCAATACTCAATACAGAGAAAAGACCTATCCCACCTGTCAAGAGTCCTGCACGTCTCTTTAGGTTGTCTGCCCCTGATCTATTTACCAGGTATATGTGCAGGGCTTCAGGCCAGGAGGGGATCCTTTTGGATACCTCTCTGATAAGGCACAGGATATCCGGTTGCCTATAAAAGAGGTTCTTTGCCGCAAGCTTCCTCCTGTACCTTTTATACCTCTCCTTGAGTGCAAGTACCTTGAGTGCAAGTACCTTGCACTGGCCATTTTTTCTCTCTAACTCGGCCTTCCTCCTCTGGAGAGAGTATCGCTCCCTTGTGACGTCTATGGACTCCCCCTTTATCGTCGGGCCAAGGCTTACGAGAGAGGCATTGACACTATTCAGTTCATCAGACGTATCCTTGAGGCAAGAATCTATGACCGACTGAATACTATCTAACCTCTTCAAGATATCGTTTAGATCATCAATTTTTAGGCCAGGGGAATTTAGTCTCCATGAAAATAGGGCCAGGTCCTTTTTGATGCCTTTGAGGTCCAGACCAGCTCTTACTCCCTGGGCCACAGGGCAGGGACCTGTAGTCATAGCAATAAAGAGGATAGAAAAGACTATTACCAGACAGGACCTAAAGTGCCTATTAAAAAACATATAGTTTACCACGCAATTATTATCCCAATTACTTCCTGGATCCCATTGAATTATAGAGAATACTGAGATTATACCAGACTTCTGTATAGACTGGTATTTTGATTCTATATCCTATGCCCCTTGACATTTCCAGCAGTTTTGAATCTCTTTGAGGCTAGACCCCTATTGTTTCCCTCCCGGCCAGCAGTGGGAAGGGAAAGAGGCCAGACCAGCTTGGACTGAGGAGGGCAGATATGGATATCCCTGATCAGAAGATACCGGATGACAATTCTCCTCTATTTCTCGTAGATGCCAGCTCATATCTATACAGGGCCTACTTTGCCATTCACCAGCCCATGACCACACACAAGGGACTCCCTACCAAGGCAGTCTATGTCATAACGAATATGCTCTGGAAGGTCTTGAGAGAAAAGGACCCTGAATATGTGGCCATTGTCTGGGATGCCAGGGGCCCTACCTTCAGGCACCAACTCTATGACAAGTACAAGGCAAACAGGCCCGCAATGCCTGATGACCTGGGCATCCAGATCCCGTATGTCAGAGAGATAGTAAAGGCCTTTGGGCTTATACAGCTTGAGACAGATGGATATGAGGCAGATGACATAATTGCCACCCTGGTGAGACACTTTACAGACCGGGATATAGTAATCGTGTCCAGCGACAAAGACCTCCTCCAGTTGATTGGGCCCAGGGTCAGTGTCTGGGACTCAATGAAGGACGAGGTAACGGACCTCGCTAGCTTTAAGCAGCGCTTTGGCATAGAACCTGCTCAATTCCTGGAGGTATTGACACTGTCCGGTGACACCGCAGACAATATCCCCGGAGTACCTGGAGTTGGTCCCAAGACCGCGCTCAAACTCATACAGAAGTATGGCACGGTGGATAATCTCATCAGGCACCTGGATGAACTGCCCAAGGGAAAGCTGAGAGAGCGGTTGGAGGCCTCTAAGGACCGCCTTCCCCTCTGGCGCAGGCTGGTGAGGCTTGCAGAGACCAGTGTCGATCTTGACATCAATGCCTATCGCAGGATTCCTCCGGACAGAGAGAGGCTGAGAAAACTCTTCCAGGACCTCGAGTTTACGCGCCTCCTAAAGAACCTGGTGCCAGAGCAGACCGTCTCCTTTGAAGGATATGAGCTGATACAGTCCCAGGAAGACCTCACTCGCTGGGCAGAGATGGCCCGTCAGGCCCAGGAGATAGTGATTGATACAGAGACCACCAGCGAATACCCAATGGAGGCAGAGCTCGTAGGGATCTCTCTCTGCATTGACCCACCAAGGGCTGCCTATATCCCTGTTGGGCACAGGGTCCAGGATACACAGCTCGATCTGTCCCAGGTAGTTAAGGCCCTTGGGCCGATATTTTCAGACCAGAAGATCAAGAAGGTCGGACAGAACCTGAAATATGACCTGATCGTCCTTGCTAATCACGGGATGGACTTGAGGGGCATATCCGGGGACACCATGGTGGCCTCTTATCTCCTCAACCCATCCAGGCACCACCACAACCTCGCTGAGATAGCACAGGAGGTCCTGGGCCACTCCATGATATCCTTCAAGGAGGTGACTGCGACACAGGGCAAGGTCAAAGACTTTGCCTGTGTACCCCTTGCTACTGCCAGGGACTATTCCTGTGAAGATGCACATGTGACCTCACTGGTCAAAGAGGAATTGTGGAAGAGGTTGAAGGAAACCGGCCTGTGGGAGCTGTTTGAGCGGGTTGAGGTGCCCCTGATCAGCATACTTGCACAGATGGAGATGAATGGGGTCCTTGTTGACAGGGAGGGACTGGACAGGCTGTCGGCAGAATTTTCTCAGAGGCTGTCCGAGCTGGAGAAAGAGATCTTTGGGCTTGCCGGTGGGCCATTCAACATAAATTCTCCAAAACAACTGGCAGAGATACTCTTTGTGAGGCTCAGGCTCCCACAGATAAAAAAGACCCGTAAAAAGACCGGATATTCCACAGACGTCGAGGTACTTAAGGAACTTGCCAGGTACCATGAGCTCCCGGCAAGGATCCTTGCCTATAGAAATCTCTCAAAGCTCAAGTCTACCTATGTGGATGGATTGAAAAAGATGCTCAATCCAGAGACCGGGCGGGTCCACACCTCCTTTAACCAGACCGTGACATCTACTGGCAGGCTCTCGTCCAGTGACCCCAATCTCCAGAATATCCCCGTGAGGACAGAAGAGGGCAGGAGGATCAGGGCGCTCTTTGTCGCAGCCCCTGGGAATCTCCTCCTGTCTGCGGATTATTCCCAGATAGACCTGAGGGTCCTTGCCCACTACTCTGAGGACAAGAGGCTGGTAAAGGCCTTTGAGGACGAGGAAGACATACACCGTATCACTGCTGCAGAGGTATTTGATGTATTCCCCGGGCTGGTGACCCCGGAGATGCGCAGGATGGCCAAGACCGTGAATTTTGGAATAATATACGGTATGAGCGCCTATGGCCTGGCAAGGGAACTGGGCATCAAACGCAGGGAGGCAAAGGAGTTTATCGACCGCTATTTTGAGAGATATCCAGGTGTAAGGCGGTATATGAAAGAGATCGTAGAGAAGGCCAGGAAAGAGGGCTATGTCACCACACTCCTTGGCCGCAGGCGCTATATCCCTGATATAAAGAGTAGGGTCAAGGCAACAAGGGAATTTGCCGAGAGGACCGCCATCAACACACCCATCCAGGGCACTGCAGCAGATATAATAAAGCTGGCCATGATAAAAGTGGACTCGAATATCCGCTCAAGGGGGCTTGCCTGCAGGGTCCTGCTCCAGGTACACGATGAACTGATAATCGAGGTCCCAGAGAGAGATATAGAGGAGGTTGCCTCCATGGTAAAGGAGACCATGGAAGGGGTGATAGAACTGGCCGTACCTCTCAAGGTGAATCTCAGTTGGGGGACTGACTGGGCAGGGCTTGGTAATAAATGATACTCAAGTCTCGGAGTAACTTCTCAATAAGTCCTGGCAATACAGTGTTCCTCCTCACCCAAACCCTCTCCCTCTGGGAGAGGGCAGGGTGAGGGGGATGAAAATAGGATAAAAAAAGGGGTTATGACCCAAAATAGACAAAATAACAACAACCATGACACCCCATATTTTACAAAGGGTGTATGGTCATTACGAAGGTGGATAATACCTTCGATATAACACGGTTTAAATATAGGGGTCTCGGCTATCCCTGTCCCCCATGGACTGATCAGTGAGCTGATGCCCGTATTGGCGGCCCTAATTATCCACCTCCTGGTCTCAACGGCCCGAAATACCGCCATGGCCTCGTGCTGCTCTGCTGCACCTGTATGACCGAACCAGGCATCATTTGTGAGCACGGCCAGGAAGTTGGCCCCTTTCTGTACTGTCTCTCTACTGAGGTTCGGGAAGATACTCTCAAAGCATATCAATACCCCAACATGGAGATTGTGCCAGGAAAGAGGCCCTGATTTGGTCCCTGGACTAAACTGACCTGTCCATGGCAAGAATTCCTGTGCCCATGCAGTGATCCATCCCCAAGGCAGGTACTCACCAAATGGAACCAGGTGTCTCTTGTCATATCTCCCTGCAACAGTGCCATCACGGCCAAGGAGATAGGCACTGTTTAGATATTCCGGATTGCCTGCAGTGTCAAAACGATATGCAGGGCTCCCAAACAACAGGGCCGTATCCAGCCTTTTTGCTATGGATAGGACGTCTTTGCGCAGAGGAGACCGGTCTTGAAAATAAAAGGGGGTGGCAGTTTCTGGCCAGACAATCAGGTCTGGAGAGGCCTTTGCGGCCTCAAGACTGAGCCTGTAGTAGGTCTTGATAGTCTTAAGCTGAAAGGCAGGGTCCCACTTTTTGTCTTGAGGAATTGCGGCCTGTATAGCAGCGATCTTGGCCGCAGGGAACCGGGCGTCGCTACGGTCTATCTCTGCCATCCGCCATCTGCCATAATACCAGAGACCACTTATGCAGCCCATGACCAGAACTAACAGGACCAGTCCTTTCCTGAGTCCTAAGTTCTGATCTCTGAGCCCTGATATCTGTCTCCACAACTGCCATATCAGTACATTTACTGAGACAACAAAAAAAGTGAGGCCATAAGGCCCCCAGATCTCTGCTGTCTGTATCAGAGGTGGGACAGGTTCCAGGGCATAAGCCAGATAGTCCCATGGGAGTCCGGTCAGTGCCTGACCCCTGATCCACTCCAGAATAGTCCAGGCACTGGCAAGCACAAGAGGCAAATACAGGGGACAAGACCTGTCAGATGTCCAATATCCCAATAGAGCAGACCAGATAGCAGGATAGACTGCCAGATAACAGACCAGGAGACCAAATATAGGCCATGCAGCCCAAAGGGGAAGGTCTCCAAACCGAGAAATAGTGGGAGATATCCACCACAAGAGGGTCCCAAAGTGGACCATACCGGTCAGGAAACCCAGACGACCTGCATAGGGCCATCCCCTGCCCCAGGCCGCCTCTATCAGTGGGACAATGGCTATTGCAATAGCTGGAAAGATGGAAAAAGGCGGAAAAGACACAGTCAACAGTAGGCCTGAAGATAGGGCCAATAGACAGGACAGTGAAATAGGGGTCTCTCTGAATTGCTTAATAGAATTATACAATTATTTGTGGTTTATTCAAATTATAGCTAGTTACATATCAAGAGGTCACCTGACCTCTTAAGCCTGCTTGGTCACCCGTGGGTGTCATAGGAATAGAGGATCTGGCGCTCGACAGGGATGCGTTTCTTGGGAAGCTTAGGAGGGGGCCAGTCAGATGTCATCTGGAGGAGCTTTGATCTTGAGGGTATTGCCTCCCATCCATAGGCAACTGCCCGCTTCTTGCGGACGTCTAGCAAGGCAGCATCAAAGAGATTGGCCTGCACTGCCCATGGCACTATATAATCGGGCTCAAGAAGCCTGGCAAGCGCAATAGTCCCTGATTCCCTGGTGACTATAGAGCCAGGACCTCCCCTGATGACCATAAGTGACCGGCCATCAATGTGTACTAGTATATCTGCCAGAGAGACGATCTTCTGGCCATTTGCCTCAATATGGACCTCTCTATCAAGCAGGAAATCCGAGAGCTTGAACCCGAGTCTTTCTACCAGAAACGGACCCAATTTTTGCCTGATCCTTTCTCTATCTGTATCTAGAACTGGCTTTCCAGTAAAATAAGAAGAAATCGTCTGAAAGACTGTGGATTCACAGGTATCTACCTCAGGCATTTTGTGCTCCTTTTTTTATGGATCTTGGCTCAAGATTTAGAGGCTGCATGATATGCCTCATCTAATCGGGCCTCTACATACGCAATGTCTCTCTCATTTGGTTCCTCTATGTCAAAACAGCAGGCATCCTTGCCCAAAAGCCCCTGTGGGACAAAATTCCCTTTTCCTTCTGGATCTGTGATCATGGCACCATAAAAACAGACAGATAGCCACCTCTCTTGTGGATCATCGTCAATTACATCCACCATTACAAACATGTCCTTATCCTTATCCTTTTGATTTTCATGAACTGCCCTAAGAGAGTAAGTTATTCCAGGTCGGGCCTTGAAGCCGAGTCTTACCCCAGGCTTTGCGAGCAAATAGTCTTTTAGCCTCAAAAAGGCTGCCTTATTCCCGTGGGGATCTTGGGTCCAACTCTTCAGAAACTCTTCTATTTCTCTCTCAATTTCTGTCATGGCTTGACTCCTCTCTATTAGACATAATATCTTCAAGTCTCAGTCTTACTCTACTCTGGAATAGACTATCCACTTCAATCCGTCCAAACTTTAGTCTAATTATCTTAGTCGTCAAGTCCATCTTTTGTTATTGATAATCTATATCTATTACTCTAAAAATTTAGTTACTTCCATAAAATCACTTATAAATCTCTTTGAAAGGACCAATCTTGGTGATAGACTCAGGGTCCTTTCAAAGTATTGTCTTGCCTCTTGATACATCTTTAGGGCTTTATAGCAGACAGCTATATCACATAAAATCTGTGGAATATCTTTATAGTGAGGATCAATTTCTATAGACCTGTCAAAATATGTGATAGCATCCCTATAGTTCTCCAGCTCCATAGATATCTTTGCCATAAAGAAATAGGGATTTAGCATAGTGCTGGGACGATTAAGCCTTGCTCCAGGGACTGAAACTGCGACTGCTGGTATCTGGATCTCAGGATCAGTGGTCTCAGTTACAATTACTTCCATGTCATCCTGTCTGATCAGATCCACTGCCTTTTTTATCTCTGCCTTAAAATCAGTGTTGCTGTAAGTAGGCACTGCATTAAAGGGAATAGTCTCTTTATCTTCTATCAGATATGAGGCCTCTTCTAAAGTCCTGAAGTGTGGGAAGCAATAAGTAGCTCCCCCTGGTCTCTTATCTCTCTTTTCTCTAAAGATAAGTTCTGCTCTGTGTTGGGCCAGCTCGATCAGGGCACGAATTAGGGCAAAATCACGATTTAGGTGCGTACCTGCTGCACTATATATCTTGAGTCTATCTGTCGGTGGAATCGGGTCATAAGCAAGGATGCCTATAGTTGGTATACCCATGCCCAAAGAGAAATCCTTAATATATAATCTAATACCTGCATCAATAAATTTTTTTATCAATGACTTTGCAATGTAGTGATCAATAGAGGTGATATCAATAGAAGGTCTGGAGAGTCTCTCTTGCACTACCCTTGAGATATTATGCCTTTCTATTATCTCTCCTATTGCCTGGAGTGTTGCCTCCTGTATTGTATTCCCACTGGCAAACCCTGTAGTGCCATAGACGAGATAGAACCAGTGTAGGGGAAAGAATATAGATCTGTTGTGTGTCAAGGAGAAGGACTTTGTCCATGGAATAGGTAGGCTTTTTAGGTCTTGTAATATCTCATTTGTTTGATAGGCAGAAGATAGAGGTAAAAGCAGGCTTGATGGAGCCAATGCATCTTCTTTTAATCTATTATAGCTGGAAATAATAAAATATCTCTTTTGCTTCATAAAGTATTCGCAGCTATAACGTTCAATGAGCTCCATTAAGGCACTGGCCTTTGCCTGATCTATAGACACACCCTTACCACAGCTATCTCTTATCCCCATTTTTGACTCAAGCTCACAGATAAAGGCCGGTATGCCTATTCTATCAAGCCCATCTATACGGAAGATGGTATTTAAAGAGAATGTAGTATTTTCTTTTAGCCGATTTAATGCAGTCTCGATGGTCTCCTTTGGAGTAGAGGCCTTGTCCTGGGCAAATGTATAACGTTTAAGGCAGGAACTATATATGGCATGTCTCTCTGATGTCTTAAGTTCCATATAAAAATATTATCCCAAATTGTCCAGCTTGCAAGTCTGGCACAGCAGCTTTTCGAGTCCATATTGTCTGAACTGTTTATGTCTCTGGCCAGTGCCGGTCAGCGACATAAACAGACCTACTGCTGCATCACAAAATTCCCTTGCCCTTATATAAAATATCCAGTAGGAATGTGAACAGTCACCCTAAGACAGAGTTGGCTATTGCATAATTTGGGTATATATCTGTGCCAATACATATGGAGGCTAACCAGATGAAGACCTTGATTGTATGTGCAAGTAAATATGGTTCCACCCTTGAGATTGGCAGATGGATGGCAGAGAGATTGGGTAGTGACTGCCTTGTAAAAAGGGCAGAGGATATGCCAGACCCCTCGAGTGCAGAACTTATTATCCTGGGTTCAGGCATCTACCGTCACGCCGTATTGCCCGTCTTACAGGAGTATGTAACTCGATCTGCAGATGCCCTGAAGGGCAAAAAGACCGTGGTCTTTGGAGTCGCACTGGATACAAGAGGGGTCTTTATCAATGGAAAGGTCCATGGTGGATGGGACTATATCCTCCCCTTGATAGAGAGATTACCGACTCCCCCGATCCATGCCGGTCTCCTTGGTGGAGAAATCAACCCGGACAAGCTCGACACTAAGGATAGAGAAGGACTTAAGAGGTTTTATAAGATGCTCTATGGACAGGAAGAGATACCCTATAAGACACGCATGAACAAGAAAGAGGTATGGGACTTTGCCGAAAAGGTCCTGGAACGTCTTGAGAGGCCAATTCCGACAAAATTGCCTGTAGAGGGGAGATGACATGGCCTATTCAGACCTCCAGGACTTTGTAAAGAGGCTTGAGAGGCAAGGGGAACTTGTCAGGATCCAGAGACCGGTGAGCCCGATCCTTGAGATAACAGAGATTACTGACAGGGTCTCTAAGCGCCTTGGACCTGCCCTCCTCTTTGAAAATGTCTCGGGATTCGACATGCCTGTCCTCACTAATGCCTTTGGATCTTACAGACGCATGGCCATGGCCCTTGAGGTATCTGACCTGGATTCCCTTGCAGAAGAGATCCTGGACTTCATAGAAGTAGAGGCACCTGATACACTATTTAAAAAAATGAAGGTGATACCCAGGCTGAAACGCATGGGGAATGCCTTCCCCAAAACAGTCTCAAAGGCCCCCTGCCAGAAAATAGTATACAGGGATGAGGAAATAGACCTGACCCGTCTTCCCATACTCCAGTGCTGGCCCCGGGATGGAGGCCCTTTCATCACATTGCCTCTGGTCTTTACTCGCCATCCAGAGACCGGGGTAAGGAACGTCGGCATGTATCGCATGCAGGTATTCGATGCAAAGACTACAGGTATGCACTGGCATGCCCACAAGGGCGGAGCCCAGCACTACAGGGTAGCCGAGCGCCTGGGCAAGCGGCTTGAAGTTGCGGTTGCCATAGGGCCTGACCCTGCCATGACCTATGCAGCCACGGCCCCGCTTCCTGAAGACCTCGATGAGGTCGTGTTTGCAGGTTTTTTGAGAAAATGCC
>JALTHG010000066.1 GCA_027004715.1 Deltaproteobacteria bacterium | reverse complement strand
GTGTTTTTCCTTACCCAAACCCTCTCCCTCTGGGAGAGGGCAGGGTGAGGGGGCGAGAGCATGTTGAAAAAAGAAGCACCCTGTAATCGGTTACCAAAATGAAGCCTCCACTTATTGAGAAGTTACTAATATAATACCAAAAAATATTCACCTAAATAGTGACAGGTCCCAACAGCAGAGACGTTCGGCATTTGAAGCCACAAGGGGCTCACAATTTCACCGAATTTGCTGCGTTGTCGGGCATTTGAATGACCATAGTACGTCTGCATACCCTCCGCTTGCACCTTTGGCAAACTTGCGAGCTGCATAATCTTTAAAGAATACTATATAATAAGGGCAAAAAAATCTATACCCTGGATTCCTAAAAACGGCCCAGTTTTATTGGCTACCTGTTTGCTCTCGTTCTGTCGAAGACCCCGGTACGATGTAATATTTCTGGCCAGCGGTGGCCTCTTGAAGGGTTTCAGTGGTTAACGGCAGGTCCTGTAAGGGGCCATTCACACTTGCTTCATTCCCCAAATAGTGTAAATTTTTAGAAGACCCTGTATGGGATTGAGAGATCCCTGCATCGCAGGTACTGAAAAACTAGGGGTCTCAAGGGAGACCTGAAAGTAGAGGTATAGGATTAACCAAGATGATCCAGAGATACAGTCGGCCCAAGATGGCAGCCATCTGGACACTGGAAAACAAATACAAGACCTGGCTTGAGGTAGAGATCCTTGTGGCAGAGGCCTGGGCCAGACTTGGGATAATACCCGATGAGGCCGCTGAGGACATCAGGGCCAGGGCCAGATTTGATTCTAAACGGATAGCTGAGATAGAGAAAGAGACCCGTCACGATGTGATAGCCTTTCTGACCAATGTGGCAGAGTATGTGGGCCCTTCGGCACGATACCTGCATTGGGGCCTTACCTCATCTGATATGCTGGATACGGCCATGGCCGTACTATTTAAGCAGTCCATGGGAATTATTATAGATGACGTGGATAGCTTGATGGAGGTCATAAAGAGGAGGGCCCTTGAACACAAGTACACCGTGATGGTAGGCAGGTCTCATGGCATACATGCAGAGCCCATTACCTTTGGGCTGAAGCTTGCCATCTGGTACGACGAGATGCGGAGAAACCGCAGGCGTCTCGAAAATGCAAGGGATATCATCTCATATGGCAAGATATCAGGTGCTGTCGGTACCTTTGCCCATGTGGACCCAGAGGTAGAGGCCTATGTCTGCAGGCACCTTGGCCTTCATCCTGCTCCTGTCTCTAACCAGATCATACAGCGAGACAGATATGCAGAGGTATTTTGCAGCCTGGCAGTGCTGGCAGGCTCTTGTGAAAAGATAGCTACTGAGGTACGTCATCTCCAACGCACAGAGGTACTGGAGGCAGAGGAATACTTCAGACCGGGTCAGAAGGGCTCTTCAGCCATGCCGCATAAGCGGAACCCAATCCTGTCTGAAAACATATGTGGTCTTTCCCGGCTGTTGCGTTCATATACAGGTCCGGCCCTGGAGAATATGGTGCTCTGGCATGAGCGGGACATAAGCCACTCATCTGTTGAGCGGGTAATCGGCCCGGATGCCTTTATTGTAGCAGATTTTATGCTGGGGCGCCTTACAGGCATATTAGATCGCCTGGTAGTCTATCCAGATCGGATGCAACATAACCTGGACCTGCTTAAGGGGCTTATCTTCTCACAACAGGTCTTGTTAACACTTACCCAAAAGGGCATCAGCAGGGAGAAGTCATACAGGATAGTCCAGAAATGCGCCATGGAGGTCTGGGACGGGAAGGGCAGCTTCAAAGAGAGACTCCTGGCAGACAGAGAGCTGGCCGAGTACCTGGATCCAGAAGAGATAGAGGCCATATTCAATATAGACTATCACCTCAAACATGTGGAGACCATATTTGAGCGTGTCTTTGGAGCTGGACAGGAAATCCGCGAAGGCAGAGACATTAAATAGAAGGGAGATAATCAGACCATGAAAGACAGAGTAAAGAAGGCCTTGGAAAAGCTGCGGCCCATGCTGCAGCAGGACGGCGGAGATGTAGAGCTGGTGGATGTGGACGCACCGGTGCATCTAAGGGTTGCCCCATGAGCCGGATGACCCTTAAGGCAGGGATAGAGATATCTCCAGAGTGAGATCCTGAGGTAAATTCTGTAGAAGAGGCATGAATGTTACAGGGCCTGGGAGAGTTATACGTATTTTAATGGTGGTACGGCTCACCGGCCCGGATGGTGCAGGCCCTGTAGATCTGTTCTGCCAGGATAAGCCTCGACATGTCGTGGGTAAAGGTCATTGGCGATAGAGACAGGCGCTCATCTGCTGTCTTGATTATGACTGGCGCAAGCCCGAATGCCCCGCCTATCACCATGACCAGGTCCCTGGTCCCCCTTGCTTCAAGGTCAGTAAGCCTTCTGGCGAGTCCAGGGGAGTCCAGCATCCGGCCTCTTATGTCCAGTGCAATGACAAAGCCCCCTTTGGGTATGGCCCTCATGATGGATCTGGCTTCACGCCTCATGACCTCAGCAGGGTCCATAGCCTGTGTAGAGCGGACACCTCGGACCTGGAGGACCTGCACTTTTATGTAGTGGCTTATCTTTTTTATATAGTAGTCAATCCCGGCCCTGAGCCAGGTATCTTTGGTCTTGTTTGGCCAGATAAAAGAGACTGTCAACATGAATTATTCCCAATTCCAACAGGAACTTCTCAGAGAGATCCCCAAGGTAGATGACCTGATACAGGACCTATCTATGGAGGTACCACACAGAATTAAGGTGATTGCCTGCAGAGATGTCCTTGAAGATATACGTTCGTACATCCTGTCTTCTCCAAACCCTGACGCCAAATCAGTAAATTATGAGACCATAAGAGACCAGATCGAGCAACGACTGAGATCTATTCTCAGGCCTTCTTTGAGGCCTGTTGTCAATGCCACAGGAGTGGTGATACACACAAACCTGGGACGCTCTCTGCTCCCAAAAGAGGTCCTCCAGGTCATGGCCGACGTAGCAAGTCGATATTCAAATCTAGAATATAACCTGGATAGAGGGAAAAGGGGAATAAGGTATAGCCATGTAGAGGGCATACTCTGTGAGCTGACTGGTGCAGAAGCTGCCCTTGTAGTAAACAACAATGCCGCTGCAGTCCTTATCACACTTGAGACCCTGGCCAGGGGTAGAGAGGTAATTGTCTCCAGGGGTGAATTAGTAGAGATAGGGGGATCTTTCCGGGTCCCTGACGTAATGGAAAAGAGCGGTGCCATCCTCAGAGAAGTAGGGACCACAAATCGTACACATTTGAGAGACTATGAGTCTGCCATAGGAGAGCAGACTGCCCTGTTTCTCAAGGTACATCAGAGTAATTTTCGAATAGTGGGGTTTACAAAGGATGTATCTATCTCAGAACTCTCTGGACTCAGTGCAAGATATAATATTCCTATATTCAATGACCTGGGAAGTGGCAATTTCATAGACTTTTCAAGATATGGGATGGAATACGAACCCACTGTCCAGGAAGTAATCTCTGCAGGGGCAGACCTGGTGAGTTTTAGTGGTGACAAACTCCTGGGCGGGCCACAGGCAGGGATCATTATTGGAAAGAAGGTGTTTATTGATCGGATAAAGAAAAACCCATTGAACCGTGCAGTCCGGATAGACAAACTCACACTGGTGGCCCTGGAAGGCATACTGAGGCTCTATAGAGATCCTGAACAGGCAGTCAAGACCATACCTACACTCAATATGCTGACTCTCTCTAGAGACGAACTCAGGTCTAGGGCCAGACGCCTGCAGAGACGCCTGAGGTCTCTAAAACTCTCTGGCATATCTATAGGTATTGCAGATACTATCTCACGTGTCGGTGGTGGTGCCTTGCCACTCCAGCAACTGGCTTCTATAGCAGTGACCCTTACCTCTCAGAGTAAGTCACTTTCTGCCGCACATATCGAGAGGGAACTGCGCAAGAATGAACCACCTGTGATCACAAGGATTGAAGACGACAGGGTCTTTATGGACCTGAGGACTATCCAGGAGGAAGATCATGCGATAATTGCCAGGGCCTTGGCCTCTACCCATGCAAGACTGACCTGTGTGTAACTTCTCAATAGATCATGGTATGATTTTGGTAAGTGATCCTGGAGTGCCTGTCTTGGAAACCATAAAAAACACCAATCCTGTAACTCCTCTGACCCCCACAGACCTGAATCGACTGGGTAGGCAGGTCCTTACCTGGCTCCATGAGGTCTTCTCTTTTTCTGAAGGGGAGTTTTGGGCCATATCTGAGCATGTAGACGGTCTTCCGCCTGTCAGTCTATCAGAACGTCAGAGACAGAGGGCATCAGAGTCTCTGGCCAGGAGTGAGGCCTTTCTGGATCGAATAGGCAACCAGGTCCTGATACCAATCAGACCTGCTACATCCAGTCATCCGGCTATAGGTACCCTGGTGTTAAGCGGAATAAATCACTTCATTGGACCTGATGAGGCAAACAGGTGGCTCCCCATCCTTCAGTCTTGGGTAGAAGACCGGCTCCGCATCCTGCGTCTGGAGTCCTCTGTTGCAGGTCCTGGAGAGGTCCCTCAATACGTATTTCTTGCACTAGAGGACTTCTGTAGGGACAAAAGCTCGTGCCTCTCCCTGATACACATATTGCAAAGGCCATCAAGAAAGGGGGACTTTTGCAGCCCAAACTACATAGCAGAATTCTGCTCAATGCTCTGGAGTCACTCCATCCCTGAATACCTGGGAGGAAGTCCTGGAGACCTCTGGTTTGTCTTGCACCACGTAGATGACCTGTCCCGTGGACTCAAACGCCTGATTACCCTGGCCCGATTGAATAGACTCAGGATCTCTAAGGTGTATGGCCACCAGGTCTCAGGTCCCTTTGATCCATATCGTATAGAGAGAGATATCCATGACCTTGAGACACTGGCTATGCAGATGGGGACAGCCGTTTTCTGTAGCTCTCATCTGAGGGACATCGAACGACATCTTGGTATAGATAGCCTCAGATTGAGACTCGATCAGATAAGAAAGGCCATCAATGGCAATGCAAGATATGCCGTTGCATATCTGAGGCCTATAGACCATAGAGACCATTTTGGACACGATATCATCCCAGTCGGGACAGACACGGCCTTTTTGCTTAGAGAGTTTGACAGAGACGCCAGGGAGTCTGATCTCTATAAGTGGGGAAGAGAGATCCAGGAGATCTATAACCCTCCTCCAACCACTGGGATTGCCAATACCAACCAGGGACTAATACGTCCATCTGAACTCCCATTGGCATCGCTGTGGGCATTCCGTCATGCCTCTCTCTTGGGTAGGGGATCCATTGCTGTCCACAACAGCCTGACCTGGAATGTCAGAGGAGATGAGATCCTCTCCTGGGGAGACCTGAAGGGCGCCTGCAGAGAATACAGGTCTGGGCTCAGACTTGATCCATCAAATAGCAATCTCCTCAACAGCTTAGGTGTATGTCTGGCCGAGATGGGGAGGACAAAGGAGGCCATCAGTGCCTTTTCCAGGGCCGCAGGGGCTGCACCTCAAGACTTCATGATCTACTATAATCTTGGTGGGGCCTATCTCCAAAGGGGGAGGCTTAGAGATGCAGAAGATGCCCTAAGAAGGGCCTATAGCTTGAATCCAGGTGATGTGCGCATTGCAGGTCGTATGGCCGAGGTACTTATTGAATCTGGTCGAGCAAGAGATGCCTTAGAGGTCATGGACCCATTTATAGAGGGGCCTGATCCCCTGCCTGGACCTATCCTCAGGATACTTGGCAAGATATACAGGGCACTTAACCAATGGAATAAGGCCAGATCTGCCTGGCAACAGGCCATCAAAAATAATCCTGGAGATGCAGAATCTATGGCACTCCTGGCCATTGGATATCTTGAAGAGACAGGAGACAGAGAGACGGCAACAAGGCTCGGAGAGCAGGCCAAGAGATTAGGGGGAAGATCCAGACAGGTCTGTTCACTTCTCAAAAAAATAGGGTCTGCAAAACGTGGGGTGCATTCCCAAAAAGTGGTCATTTAGAGCAAAATATGAATATTCATGAAGATCTCATGATAAAATCTTTCAGGATGGCCTATATATCTCGCCTGCCTCTTTTATTTCCTATCGTCTTTGTCCTCCTGTGTCCATTGCTGTCAGGCTGTGGATATCACCATTCTGAGCGAGCAGGTCTCCCCCCCTGGATAAAGACCATATATGTGGCACCCTGGAGCAACCGCAGTAATGAGTTCCTCTTGGGTACATG
Organism: Deltaproteobacteria bacterium; assembly: GCA_027004715.1. Taxonomy (GTDB): domain Bacteria; phylum Desulfobacterota; class Dissulfuribacteria; order Dissulfuribacterales; family UBA3076; genus JALTHG01. Next base: position 1,936 of record JALTHG010000066.1, on the reverse strand, counting down.
GATAACTGAGGACCTCAGACATGAATTCTTGAGGGGCAGGGCCCTGGAACTTGCGCCAAAAGAGGAGGCAGATGTGATCCTTATCGGAAAGGTCGTAGAGATAAGGACTAGTGGGCTTTCTTATATTCGATATGATCAGGCCATTGAACGGCGTATTTCAGCCGAGTGCGCTGTATATTTAATACACCGTAAGACTGGTAGGGTCCTGTGGAAGACCGGAGATATAGTCAGAGAAGAGGGTTTCCTGGTGGGGAGAAGCATCATGGAGACCGAGGACCTCAAGGATGAGGCCCTCCACAAGATCAGTCAAGACGTAGCTGATATAGTCTACCACAGGATCACTGGAATATTTTGAGCGAAATCCACCATAACTGTCCATATCCCTGGCCAGCAATGGCCCTTTTCAGGGTTTCAGTGCGGATTAATGTCACTTCTCAATAAGTTGGGGCTGTCATTTTGGTAACCGATCACAGGCTGCTTCTCTTTTCAAGATGCCTTATCCCTATGCCCTCTCCCAGGGGTGAGGGGGAACTAGGCCGTCTCTGACCTTATCAGGCCCTGGAGCTTCTTGCTCAGCCTGGAGATCTTCCTTGAGGCCGTGCGTTTGTGGAGGACACCACCCTTTCGTGCCGACTTGTCAATGATCTTCTGGGCCAGTCTCATGTTCTCCTGGGCCTTCTCAATAGACCTCTCTGCAATTGAGGCCTCAAGCAACTTTGTGATATTCTTTATCCGGGTCTTCTGTGACTTATTAGCCAGCTGACGCCTTTTGTTCTGACGTGCCCTTTTGAGGGCAGATCTGTGATTGGCCAATCTATTTTCTCCTATCTCTATAGATGTCTGCAGACATCTCTATTAATATGACCTATATTTGATGTCAATATGGATCTCCTGGCTATAGTGATAATCTGTCCCATAACCATAGGCTCAGTCCCAAATCATGCCTCAATTTCTCCCTCAATCGCCTCTATATCCACATGTTCTCTTAGCAGTTTTTTTATCCTGTCTATCTTTGCCTTACCGACTATCCTGGTCCTCCCGATAATCCCTTCCATATTGCTTACTGTAGCCATGGTATCTTCCGAGACTACTATTACAGGCACACCCCGTTCCCTTGCTGCCCCAAGTATTGCAGAGTTCGGATACATATTTCCTGTCAGGATGATACACTTCACGCCTGCCTCAAGGGCTGCCAGTTGAATATCTGCTCGATCACCCCCTGTAATTAAGGCAAACTTTTGCGCCCGTCTAAAATATCTTAGGGCAGTATTGGCCTCCATTGCCCCAATGAGAAATTGTTCCACGAGGACATCACGCATATCCTCTCTGATCAATATCCTGGCCCTGGCTGCCTCTGCAATCTCTCCAATAGATATGGATTTTAGCACAGGGTCCCTGGGAATTATCCCAAAGACATTTATCCCCTTCTTTTTGAGAAATGGGGCCACTATTTCAGAGGCCTCACCCTGATTTATCACATCGTTCAGTATGATTCCGGTCAGTTTCTTTGGGTCTCCAATCATCTTGCGATCGTTGAGGATATTGTCGATCTCCTGTATCTCATGATATTTACAGACGAGTAGGATCCTTGTCTGTAGGGCGTCTGCTATGTCTATATCTGACATATCATACATGACCCCACCTGGAAGGTCCTCATTGCCCTCTATGACTATCAGGTCCTTTCCCTCTGACAGTCTCTTATATGCCTTTACGATCTCGTCCTTGACATCGACTCCCTCTGTAAGGGCCCTATGATAGAAATTGTCTGTCAGCATCACAGGGGTTATGAGCTCCAGGTCATCTCTCAGTCCAAGGGCATTCCGAATGTTTCTTGCATCTTCATCGACCAACTTGCCCATGACTTCTTTAAACTGGTTGCCAAAAGGCTTCATATAACCGATCTTCAGGCCCTCTTCCCTGAATATCATGGCAAGGC
>JALTHG010000065.1 GCA_027004715.1 Deltaproteobacteria bacterium | reverse complement strand
AAGACGACAGTCCCCCACCAAAATGGGAGCCCCAACTTATTGAGAAGTTACAAGTCCGAAACTTGAACTAAAGTAAGAAAAGCAAGAGAATTCCTTGATGAAATTGAAAAAGCATAAGATGAGACTAATGAAAAGATAACAGGCTTCTTGGTATAGGAAGACTGAGGATCAAACGTAGACCTGAACCCAAAAAGGCACCGCTGGCCAGGGGAGTGTAAGGGCTTACATCATACCTAATTTTTTCATCTTGTTGAGGAGGGTCTTGTAGCTTATCTTGAGATTGCGGGCTGCAGCGGCCTTATTCCCTCCTGTCTCTGCCAGGGCTGCACTTATGAGCTCTCTCTCCTTTTCCAGGGTATGCATCCTGCTTTTGATCCAGAAATTTCCATGAAGGGCACTCTCTCCAGAAGGGACATCTAAAAGGGGTCTGATTGAGCTGCTGGTGATATTCCCGCCTGTCAGGAGTGCAGCACGATCCAGGATATTGAAGAGCTCTCTTACATTGCCAGGGAATGAATATCCCAAAAGGAGCTCCCTTGCCCTGTCTGACAGACAGACCTCTCGGCCCAATAAGGCCCTGCTCTTCTCGAGGTGAAACCTCACAAGGGGCATGATGTCCTCTCTCCTCTCCCTGAGAGGTGGGATGTGAAGTGGGAAGCTAGAGAGACGGAAATAGAGATCCTCCCTGAAGGACTCCCTCTCCATTGCCTTTTGCAGGTCCCTGTTGGTGGCTGCAATAATCCTGACATCACTCCTGGACTCCTGGACATCACCCAACTGGAGGTAGCACCCTGAATCCAGAAACCTCAAGAGTTTTGGTTGGACAGAGATCGGCAGGTCTCCCACCTCGTCCAGGAAGAGAGTACCCCCATCAGCCGCAGAGAGGAGACCTCTTCGGGCCTCTGCTGCCCCTGTAAAGCTCCCCCTCAGGTGGCCAAAGAGCATCGAATCGGCCAGTTCCCGGGGCATACTGGCACAATTGAGCCCGATGAAGCCCTTTCGACCACTATGTTGATGTATGTAGCGGGCGAGTACTTCCTTCCCAGTCCCTGTCTCCCCTGTAATGAGGACAGGGAAGGGCGTAGGGGCCACACGGTCCGCCTCCTGCAGTATTTCAAGCATCCTGGCTGATTTATACACCAGTTCTTCTTGTCTCTGTACAGGAAGTAGATCCCGGAAGCGTTGAGTCAGGGCCTCAAGGTCCACAGGCTTTTCCAGGAAGTCTGCAGCCCCAAGTTTTAATGCCTTAACCGCCTCTTGGATGCTGCCATAGGCCGTGACCACGATTACCACACATAAGGGATTTGCCTCATGCGCCGGGCCGATGAGGTCCAGTCCCTCACCATCAGGAAGCTGGAGGTCCAATAGTATACCTTGAATGCCATTGAGACAAGAACGGGCCTGTCTTAGACTAGAGGCTATACAGGTCTCAAACTGATTGCCCAGGGCCTCCTGAAAGAGTCCTGCCAGCTTTCGGTTGTCTTCAACTATCAAAATCTTGTATTTCATGGATAGAGACCTGTTGAATCCAACTTTAGAAGATGTATAGTATCCAACATCATTCCTATATAGACCTCTTTCGGACAATAAGGGCCTCCTTGTGAACAGAGATACAGAGACTTCCAGAGACAGGACTGTAGCAGCTATTGACCTTGGTTCTCAGACCTTCAGGTTGGCTATAGCCCAGGTCCTGGAAGATAGGGCACAGCTCCTGGCATCTGAGCGCAAAAATGTAAGGCTGGGGCAGGGCCTTGCTGTCAGTGGAAGACTATCTGAAGAGGCCATAAGGAGAGGCATTGAGACACTTCGGGCCTTTCATAAGGTCCTTAACAGATTCAGGACCTGTAATGTCAGGGCCTGTGGTACTGCTGCCCTGAGGACGGCCAGGAACTCCAGGGAATTCCTGGACCTGGCAGAGGCAGAGGGATTCCATGTAGAGATATTATCTGGAGATGAAGAGGCCTCTATATCGGCCAGGGGGGTATATGCCACACTGCCTGACATAGAGACTCCGTTTCTGGCAGTAGATGTCGGTGGTGGGAGTAGTGAATTTATACTGGTCGGGAGCAGGGGCATATTGTATAGTCAGAGCCTCAATATAGGGGCCGTAAACCTGACAGAGGAGTTTCTCAAGACAGATCCACCTTCTCCTGAAGAGCTTGAGAGGCTCAGGTCCTATATAAGGCAGAGGTCTTCAGACCTCTTTGCGGAATTCCCCCAGATCCCTGGTCGTATAGTGGGGGTAGGTGGGACTGCGACTACACTGGTGGCTATTGCCCTGTCCATGGCGACATATGAACCCAGGCGGATAAGAGGACATAGACTCAGACTTCACGAACTTGACGGCCTATGGGACTATCTGACTGGTATGAAAATTGAGGCGAGAAGGGATATACCTGGTCTTGAGCCCAGGCGAGCAGATATCATATTGGCAGGAATGGCAATATTTAGAGAAATATTATACATACTTAGATCCAGGGAGCTGAGCGTTAGTGATGGAGGTCTCCTGCTTGGCCTCTTGACCACCCTGATTGAAAAGGAGTGTGGTAACTGTGCTAAACTATCCTATACCAGAGGCATATACCTTTGATGACCTGTTGTTAGTACCCTCCTATTCTGCAGTCTTGCCTGCCGAGGTGGATGTATCTACCCAGCTCACGCCTAAAATCCGCCTAAACATCCCCATAATAAGTGCGGCTATGGATACAGTCACTGAGGCCCGGACCGCTATCAGCATGGCCAGGGAAGGGGGTATTGGTATTATCCACAAAAATATGCCTGTGAAGGCCCAGGTACGAGAGATAGAGAAGGTCAAGAAGTCTGAAAGTGGCATGATCGTTGCTCCTGTGACCGTCACTCCAGATCAGAGGATCTGGGAGGTCCAGAAGATAATGCGAGACTATAGGATATCGGGCGTACCTGTATTGGAGGGGAAAAAGCTAAAGGGCATTGTCACCAATAGGGACCTGAGGTTTGAGACTAATTGGGACCTTAAGGTCAGTGAGGTGATGACGACCAAAGACCTGATTACAGCCCCTGTTGGGATTACCCTTGAGGAATCAAAGGCCCTCTTACAGAAGCACCGGATCGAAAAGCTCCTGGTAGTAGACGACGAGGGAAACCTCAAGGGCCTTATTACCATCAAGGACATAGAGAAGATCAAAAAATATCCCTATGCCTGTAAGGACGATCTTGGTCGCCTGAGAGTCGGAGCTACAGTAGGTATAGGTGAAGGCTCTATGGAACATGTGGAGGCCTTAATTGAGGCCGATGTGGACGTAGTGGTTGTAGACTCGGCCCATGGGCATTCCAGAGATGTTATAGACACAGTCAGTGAGATCAAAAAGGCATTTCCTGATATCCAGTTAATTGCAGGAAATGTAGTAACTGCAGAGGCCACTGAGTCCCTGATCAGGGCCGGTGCTGACGCCATAAAAGTAGGGGTAGGGCCGGGCTCCATCTGTACTACCCGGGTCATTGCGGGCGTAGGTGTGCCTCAGATGACGGCCATACATAACTGTGCAGTCGTGGCAAATAGATATCACATACCAGTGATAGCCGATGGAGGCATCAAGTTCTCTGGCGATGTGACAAAGGCCATAGGAGCAGGTGCCTACTCTGTCATGATAGGAAGCCTGCTTGCTGGAACTGATGAGAGCCCTGGGGAGCTAGAGATCTACCAGGGTCGCCAGTACAAGGTCTATCGCGGCATGGGCTCACTGGGGGCCATGAAGATAGGAAGTAAGGATCGTTATTTTCAGGATACTATAAATATGACCGCAAAGCTGGTCCCAGAAGGCATTGAGGGACGAGTATCTTACAGAGGACCTCTCTCTGCCACCATTTACCAGCTGGTAGGAGGATTGAAGGCCGGTATGGGATATGTTGGCTGCAAGACCATAGAGGAGCTCAGGCAGAATGCACGTTTTGTACGTATCACACCGGCAGGTCTGAGAGAAAGCCATGTACATGACGTCATGATCACCAAACAGTCTCCCAACTACTGGATAGAACAATAAGCTGGTTAGCGTGAAAATAGCTGAAAGTAAGAAGCTGAAAGCTGAAAGTGGTCCCCCTCACCCTGCCCTCTTCCCTGGGGGAGAGGGTTTGGGTGAGGGAGACCACTTAGAAATTTAGATAGAGGTGCCATGGTGCCTCTTGCCATGGCCTATATAGATCCTCCTCCACTTCCACATAAAGCGACCCTTAATCCGGACAGGCACCATTAATCCCATTACCTGGGCCACTCGGCTCAATTCTGGATAGAGGGCCGATTTCCTTAAGACAGGGCTGTCCTGCGGCAAAAAGATAGTCAATAAGAACACAATGGCACCTGCCATGACCAGGCCCTTGACAAGCCCCAGGACAGCACCCAGAGACCTGTCTACCCAAGACAACTTGATGACCCTGAAGAATCCCTGAACCAGGATTCCAGCAATCAGAAAGGCAAGATACACAACGAGAAACAGGAGTATAAAGGCAATAACTGAAGACCAGAGTCCATTCTGTATCCACGGTACAAGCCTGGCTGATAGGGATGGAAACCAGTTAATGCCTGCCCAAAACCCAAATATTATTCCCAGGAGGCTGGAAACTGACCTGCTAAATCCCATCCAGAGACTATGTACAACAGTAAGGACAAGCACTCCACCTAAAAGGAGATCGAGCCAGTTAAAGTGTAAGTGCATGGTCTCACCCCTTTAGATCAAAGGACCTACCCATGTCCAGGCCTCTTCGTAGATTGCCTCTACCTCTTCTGGTGTAAGGCCTGCACCAAGGCCTACCTGTCTTGCCATCTCTGCACTCATGAAGTCTTCAGGGGCATGGGCATCTGAATTGATGATGAGCCTTGCCCCAGATTCCCTGGCAAGCCTTGCCACATGTCCATTTGTAAGGCAGTGTCCCTTTCTCCCAGAGATCTCAAGAAAGGTGCCCCTCTGCGCCGCCAGGTCTACATCTCTTTCAGAGATCAGACCTGGATGGGCCAGTATGTCAACACCGGCCTCAATGGCGGCCTGATTGGTCCCTGGACATACCGGTTCCACAATGGTCTCTCCATGGCAGACCACGACCCTGGCACCCAGGTCTCTGACCTGTTGTGTCAAAGAGGCAATCAATTTGGGATGGACATGTGTGATCTCTACGCCAGGTATAAGCCTGGTGTGGCTATAGCGATTGATGTCATCTGCCACCCTGATCAGGTGTGGGACTATATACTCGAAATTGGAAGAATCTATGTGATCTGTAATGGCTATTACTCTATAGCCCAAGACCTCTACCCTCCTTACCAGTTCAGAGGGCAAAAGCCCTCCGTCGCTGAAGAGGCTGTGGCAGTGAAGGTCAAACATCAACACCCCTGCCCCCTACATCTTGTATTTAAATGTCTTGGGATCCAGTTCCTCTAAGATCTTTGTCCACTTGTCCTTTTGTTGTGGCAACTCTGTCTCCATAACTGCATCCTGTTTTGGAGGTTGGGTCTTTCTGAGCACAGAGTCATTGACAAAGATCTGGGCATTGGCCCTCAGGGCAATGGCTACTGCATCGCTGGGTCTTGCATCTACATTGGTTATCCTGTCTCCCTGCTTGAGGGTTATGAGTGCATAGTAGGTATTGTCTTTGAGATCAGATACCTCTATCTTGGGAATCTCTATGCCCATCACCCTCAGTAGATTTACTAAGAGGTCATGTGTCATAGGCCTTGCAAACTGGATCTTTTCCATCTCTGTGGCGATGGCCGTGGCCTCAAGCAGGCCAATCCAGATAGGCAAGGTCCTATCTCCTCCTACCTCTTTCAGTATGAGTATCGGGGAGTTGGACTCCACATCCAGAGTTATTGCATGTACATACATAGAAACGCTTGCCATGACTTCTCCAAGATTACAATAGTTTATTCCCTGCAAATGTCTAGCTAACAGGAGAGGAGAGCTCTCCTCTCAATGAATGATAACACGCCTTGGATATTTTTACATCGACAAATTTCCCAATGAGGTCCCTTGGGGCCAAAAAGTTTACTATGTGATTGCCTCTGGTCCTGCCCATCAGTTCTTCTGCATTCTTTTTGCTGGGGCCCTCTACCAGGACCTCTTTTACCTGATTCTCCATTGCCTTGTAGCGCCTGAGGCCGATCTCTCTCTGGAGTTCCAGGACCCTGGTGAGTCTCTCTGCCTTCAGACCTTCTGGGACATATTCGTCTGACCAGGTGGCTGCCACAGTAAATGGCCTGGGCGAATACTTAAAGGCAAAGATCTGGTCGAACTCTACAGACCTTAACAGGGAGAGGGTCTCCTCAAAGTCTGCATCTGTCTCTCCAGGAAAGCCCACGATCAGGTCAGTAGTGAGACAGATATCTGGGCATATGGACTTGAGCTCCTCTATCTTTTTTAGATATTGATCTCTGGTATAGTGGCGGTTCATGCGTCTGAGTATCCTGGTAGATCCAGACTGTACAGGTAGATGCAGGTGTTCGCATAGGTTGTCTAGGTCGCGGAAACACTCCATGACGTCCCTGGAGAGGTCTCTGGGATGGCTGGTGGTAAACCTCAGACGTCTCAGCCCTGGGACCTGGGCCACCATGCGGAGGAGGCCTGAAAAACTGGGACAGGCACCCAGTTTTTTGCCATAGGAATTGACATTCTGTCCCAAGAGGGTGACCTCTTTCACCCCCTGTCTAATCACTGCCCTTATCTCTGCCAGGATGTCTCCAGGTGGACGGCTGACCTCACGGCCACGGACATATGGGACTATACAGTAGGTGCAGTAATTGTCGCATCCCTGCATAATGGTCACAAAGGTCCGGACCGGATTGGGTTCAGGCAGGGGAGAGGTAATCAATGGTATATGAAAGTCGTCTCTGGTCTCAATAGACAGGATAGGCCTCTTGCCCATTTTTATCTCTCTAAGCATAGAGGGCAGCCTATAGATGGCCTGAGGCCCAAAGACCAGATCGACATATGGCATGCGCCTCAAGAGCCTCTTGCCCTCCTGTTGGGCCACGCATCCCCCTATACCGATGACCAGATCTGGCCTCTGTTCTTTGAATTTCTTTATACGGCCGACCAGGCTATAGACCTTATTCTCGGCCTTCTCCCTGATAGAGCAGGTATTTATGAGGATCAGGTCTGCCTCTTCAGGGCATAGAGTCAGGCTATATTCACTCTGGAGGACCTGTGCCATCCTCTGAGAGTCGTATTCGTTCATCTGACAGCCAAAGGTGCGCAGATAGAGCCTCTTGTGGTCTGTATCCTGACTAATGTGATGCATATTTATCCAATTCAAGGGTAGATCTGAGACCTATTTCTGTCTTTAATGACCCAAGGATCAGTGAGAGGTCCTCTATGGATCCACTCGTTGCCTGTATCTCTACCAGGCCAACACGTCTATCAATCGTAGTGACTACAAAGATATTGTCATATCCCTCCAGGATAGAGCGCAGAACACACACGGCCCTGGAATCTATGTATAGTCTGTATCTCTCTAATCTATCCAATATCTGATCTCTCATATAAAATCATAACAAAAAAATAGGAAATTGACAGCCTCCTAATGCCCAGTTAATCTCTTAATATGGATTCTGTAATACTGGGACTGCCCTGGCACTTCGCCTCTCTGGATTATACTGCACTAGACAGATTTGTCAGGGAGTCAGGGCTCCCTGATATCATTGCCAGATTCCTGTATCGGCGTGGGATATACACGCCAGAGGCCGCTGACTATCATCTGAATCCAGTCTTGAAGTCACTCAGTGACCCATGGAAGATGAAAGATATGGACAGGGCCGCTGACCGTATGGTCAGGGCAGTACTTCAAAGAGATCGGGTGGCCGTGTTTGGAGACTACGATGTAGATGGTGTCACCTCTTCGGCCCTGCTATATAAATTCCTGAAGGGACTCGGGCTCGATGTGGAGGTCTATATCCCACATCGAGAAGATGGCTATGGACTCAGTGCCAAGGGGATCAATGCCTGTGCATCTAAGGGCTGCAGACTCTTGATTACGGTTGACTGCGGTATCACGAGCAATGAAGAGGTCCTCCTGGCAAGAGGGCTTGGAATAGACATCATCATTACTGACCATCACGAACCATCTGGCTCTCTCCCGCAGGCCATAGCGGTCTTAGATCCCAAGCGTCCAGACTGCCATTTTCCATTCAAGGAGCTTGCCGGAGTAGGGGTGGCCTTCAATCTCATCAGGGCACTGAGACATCGGCTCTACAAAATGGGATACTGGGATAGGAGACAGGTACCCAATCTCAAGTCATATCTGGACCTCGTGGCCTTGGGGACCGTGGCAGACGTAGTCCCCCTCCTGAAAGACAATCGCATATTGGTACGGGCAGGCCTTGAGGTGCTCAGTGGTAGTACCAGACCTGGTATCAGGGCCTTAAAGGCAGTATGTGGTCTGGATTCCGATGTTACTTCCAGGGATATTGCATTTCGTATTGGCCCTCGGATAAATGCCGCTGGGCGGATGGCCCATGCATACAAGGCCTTCAGGTTACTTATTACAGAGAGTGAGGCAGATGCAATGGCCCTGGCAGATGAACTGGATCAGCTCAATCAGGAACGCCAGGCAGAAGAGAAACTGATCTTGAGGGAGGCCCTGGCCGAGATAGAGTCCCTTGGTGAGAGGCCTGCCTATGTCCTTGCAGGCCATGACTGGAAGAGGGGAATTATAGGCATAGTTGCCTCCAGGCTGGTGGAACAGTTCTGTAGACCTGTTGTGCTCCTGGCCCTAGATGGAGATGTGGCCTATGGCTCAGGCCGATGTCCTGAAGGGATCAATCTCTATGAGTGTCTCTGTGCATGTGCTGATTACCTTACCTCCTTTGGCGGGCACAAGGCTGCTGCAGGTATGCACCTGCCCGTCAATTCAATACAGGGCTTCCGTAAGGCCTTCCAAGAGGTTGCATCTCTTACCATGGAACAAAATGGCGTATTTCCCAGGCTAGAGATCGATGGTGCTGTACGCATTGAAGAGCTTCTTGATCCCGAGTTTTGTCGCCTATATGCGCAACTAGAGCCATTTGGCACAGGCTATCCAGCACCCCTATTGGCCCTACAGGACTTTAGGGTCTCCAGTTCAAGGGTAGTAGGTAGTGGTCACTTAAAGCTCACTCTCAGGCCCCAAAACGGTCCACAGAATGGATATCTAAAGAGTATGGAGCTCCTGGGATGGGGACAGGGAGACAAACAGGGACTTCCGTGGGATAGGCTTGAGCTTGCCTGTATGCCCTATTTCAGCCTGTGGCAGGGACGGAGACGCCTTGAACTCAGGCTAAGGGATATTCGTTACAGATAGATACTCATGTCATGCGACTCAATTCCCTGACCCTCTTTGGATTCAAGTCCTTTCCTGCACGTACAAAGGTCTCATTTACTAAGGGCATAGTCGCCATAGTCGGACCCAACGGCTGTGGTAAATCCAATATCATGGACGCCATCAGGTGGGTATTAGGGGAACAGAGTCCAAATATACTCAGGGCCAGGAGCATGGATGACTGTATCTATAGCGGAGACGGTAAGAGGCGGATCGATATGGCCGAGGTCCATCTGGTCATAGATACAGAGGGGGCAAGGCCCCTTCCATGGCTCGCAGATACCCCTGAGATAGAGATCGTGCGTCGCATCCACAGGTCAGGAGATAGCGAGTACCGTATCAATGGCAAGGCCTGTAGATTAAAAGATATCCGTTATATCTTTATGGATACAGGTGCTGGGGCCAGGGCCTATTCCATATGGGACCAGGGTCAGATAGGTGCCTTTGTGGAAATGGGACCAGAAGGGCGTAGGCGCCTGATCGAAGAGGTGGCCGGCATATCTAAATATAAGATCAGGCGAGCCGAGGCCGAGCAGCGCATGTCACAGACCAGACAGAATCTAGAGAGGCTGGAAGACGTGCTTAGCGAGATGGAACGACACTGCAGGTCTCTCTCCAGGCAGGCAGGGAGGACTGAGTACTATCTGGGGCTGCGCAGAGAGCAGGATAGATTGGATCAGGGCCTGCTCTCTTATACCTGGTCCATACAGATGGAGAGACGCACTGCCCTGGAGAGAGAGAAAGAGGGCCTATCTGTCTCACTCTCCAGCATAGAGGCAGAGCTCTCTAAAGAGGTCTCTAAGAGAGAAGACCTGGAGATAGAGGCCCTTGAGGCAGAGGAGGAAGTGGCCAGGATACGCCATAGTCTGACCAGTGCAGAGGAGGGGCTTCAGGGCCTCAGAGAGAAGGCAACGGTCCAGGAAAAGGCATTGATAGAAGAGAAAGACAGGCTACGCTCCAGTAAGGAGACCCTATCAGAGATTGAAGAGAGACAGGTACAGATGGGGCTCGAGGACAAGGCCATCAGGCAAGAGATAGAGGGTCTCAAGAGGAAAGAGGCCCTGTGTCTGGACCGTGTATCCAGTGGAGTAGAGGGAGTAGAAGAGTCCAAAAAGATTACAGGGCAACTAAGGGACTCACTCGAGGCCGTAAAGGACCAGTTTGTGGATGCAACTGCAAACTATACGAGGCTAGAGAGCAGACGCAATGGCCTGAGAGACCAGAGGGACAGGCTCATACGCCGCATAGACCAGAGAGAAAGAGAGCTACAGGCCATATCAGGAGAGATAAAAGGACTGGAAGATATATTGACAGGTATAGAGATAGAGATAGAGAAATGCCAGGGACGGCTGCATGAGCTCTCTCAGCATGAGGCAAGATCAGAGGTCCTGATCTCTGAGCAAAAGACACAACTTTCAGAGATTGCACAGAAGAGGCATGAGATCGATTCAGAGCTTATGTCGTGCAGGACCAGGCTCAAGGTCTTAAGGGCCATAGAGGCATCCGGGGAGGGTCTCAGCAGGGGCACCAACACCTTGCTTGATTCAGACCTCCATACCCTTGGGGTCCTTGCCGACTTTCTGGAGGTAGAGCCTGGATGGGAGCACGTGATAGAAATCGCACTTGGATATGGGGTTCAGGCCATAGTAGTGCCAGATATGGAGACATTGGACAGGGCAGTTGCTCTCCTCAGGGACCAGGCAGGGGGAAAGGTGAGCCTGATCATACCCAGGACTGGCTCTAGGCCAAGGGGAGAGACAAGAGGCACACTCCTTGAGCTCGTGAGGGCGAGGTCCCCAGTTGACACAGTGGTAGCAGATCTCCTGAGTCATTGGAAACTGGTACCTGATCTAAAGACAGCCCTTAGACACGATATTGCCAGTGATCAGGACTCCTTCTATATCACCAGGGATGGTGAGGTCCTCACTCCGTGGGGTGAGCTGGTCTTTGTAGGTCAGGGTGACTCCTCAGGGATCCTTGTCAGAAGGGCCGAGATCTCCAGGCTGACTTCCCGAGAAGAGGGGCTTAATAGGGCCTATGGCCAGATATGTCGTCAAGAGGAGGAGATAAGGGGGGTCCTTTTGGAGGCAGAGACCCAACTCAAAGAGATCAATAAAGAAAAGAGACAGGTCCTGGAGACCCTGGGCAGTCAAAAGGGAGAGAGAGATAGGGTCCTCGTAAAGCTCGAGTCCAAGAGAGACAGGTCTCAGCATATAGGTTTCGAGCTTGAACAGATCAGAGAAGAGATACATGGGCTGGAGACGTCTCTTGGAGAACTGGAGGGGCAGATCCAGACCGCCAGTGCAGCCAGGGCTGAGGCCGAAGGACATATAAAGGGCCGTACAGATGCCTTGAGACAGCAGACACAGGTCCTCTCTCGTAGAAGAAAGGCCCTTGAAGCGCACAGGATAGAGCTGGCACGCATACAGACCCAGATTCAGGAAAGAGAGAGAGAGATCCAGAGGCTTGCAGATCGAAAGGCCAGGTTGGCCCAGGAGCGGGATGCCCTCTTGAAAGAGAGACAGGGGCTAGAGGGGCATATCGGAGAGAGGATAGGGTCTCTCAAAGAGATACATATAGAGATAGACCTACAGGAAAAAGAGATCTACAAGGCAAAGGGGCGCCTGAAAGAGGCAGAAGAAGGCTATAATCAGATCCGACAGGCACTTGCCTCTGTAGAGGTCAGGATCAGGGAGATCGAGGGGCAGGTCAGGGAGATCGAGGGGCAGGTCCACAGGAATGAAGTTGCCCTCTCCGAGGTGAGGCAGTCCCTCATATATCTGAAGAAGACGGCCCAGGAACGACACCAGAAGGACATAGAGGCATACTGTGATGCCTGGCACATCACTGACTTCTCTCCTGATGTGGCACAGAAACGGATCAGAGAAATAGCCAGGACCATAGACCAACTTGGGCCAGTAAACCTCGGAGCCGTTGAGGAATATAGGGAGATCAAAGAGAGGCGCGATCGCCTCAATTCCCAAAAAGAAGACCTCTTAGGATCCATTAGGGACCTTGAGCAGGCCATCAGACGGATTGACCATATATGCAGGGCCAGGTTTAAAAAGGCCCTGGACTCAGTAAACAAGAGCCTCTCTGAGGTCTTTCCTATGCTCTTTGAAGGGGGGACTGCAGAGCTGAGCCTTATCCAGGGCGGCAGTGTCCTGGATGCAGGTCTGGACTACCTGATAAGGCTCCCAGGAAAGAGGATCCAGCACCTAAACCTCCTCTCTGGGGGAGAAAAGACCATGGCTGCCATGGCCCTAGTCTCTGCCATTTATCTCATAAAGCCCAGTCCCTTCTGCCTGCTGGATGAGGTAGATGCCGCACTCGATGAGGCCAATATCATACGATTCAATCGGCTTATAAAGAGGATTTCAGAGCAGTCTCAGGTAATACTTATAACCCACAACCAAAAGATCATGGAGGTCGCAGATACTCTATATGGAGTCACTATGGAAGACAAGGGGATATCAAAGCTGGTCTCTGTAGACCTGGTGGAAAGGCCCACAGTTGCCTAGTGTTGAGATTCAACAGGGGGTGTGAACTACGACTTATGAGTACCTATCGTATAATAGAGTGTCCTAAATGTGGTGAGAAGATACGCATCTATGCCAATCCTGTACCCACTGTAGACATCATCATACAGTTGAAGCAGGGTATAGTCTTAATTGAGAGAAAGAATCCTCCTATAGGGCTTGCAATTCCTGGTGGATTTGTAGACTATGGTGAGAGTGTTGAAGATGCTGCACGTAGAGAGGCCATGGAAGAGACCGGCCTGGAGGTCAGACTCATACAACAACTTGGGGTATATTCAGACCCAAGACGAGACCCAAGACAACACACCATAAGCACGGTATTCATTGCAGATAGCTATGGCACTCCCAGGGCAGGAGATGATGCGGCCAAGGTCTCAGTATTTAGGATTGAGGAGATACCTGATAACTTGGTATTCGATCACTCGAGGATCCTGAGAGATTATTGCCTCTTTGTCAGGGGTAAGAGGTCTGCCTGTCCTGTATCTCTGTAACAGGCACTTACAGCCCAGTGAACTGGGGAACTCTCTCTGGCTCTCCATAGATTACTGTCCTGTTACCTCCTGCTCTCTTTGCAGCATACATCGCACTGTCAGCCCTCTGTATAAATGCGCTGATGTCTTCGCCCAGAGACTGCTGCGTCCTCTTGAAGGAAGAGATACCCAAGCTGAGTGTAGTCTCTCGCCTCTTGTCGTCATCTATGTAGTTGTGCCGTATACGCTCTGCTATCTGTCTCGCCCCCCATGTATCGACATAGGGGGTAATTACGGCAAATTCATCTCCACCGTAACGAAAGGGGATATCAACACAGTGCCTGATGGATCTCTTTAAGATATCGGCCAGAGCCTGGAGTACCTCATCGCCTATCTGATGGCCCAGGCTATCATTTAGTCTTTTAAATCTGTCCAGGTCTAATATAATCAGACAGAGGGAATAATCTTGACGAGTAGCCCTCTCTACCTCTTCTGTCAGCCTCTGGTCAAAAAAGCGCCTGTTATAGAGATCGGTCAGGGCATCTCTTATGGAAGATCGCTTCAATAGAGACCTGAGCCTGCGTTCTCTTATAACTCTGTTGAGTTTGGCCTCTAGCTCATTTAGATCAAAGGGCTTCTTGATAAAGTCGCTTGCCCCGGCCTTTATGACATCGGTATAGCTGAACTCTCGACCATATCCTGTCACTACTATGATGTCAATATCAGGCCAACGGCTCTTAATTTCTGAGATGAGCTCCATCCCATTCATTTCAGGCATCAGGAGATCAGTGATTACAATGGTGCTGGGGGCCTGCTCTAGCAGAGATATGGCCTCAAGGCCATTTCTTGCCGTGCGATACTGGTAATCCAGAGAAGAAAAAAACTCTGTTAACAGATCCAGTATGATGGGATCGTCATCTACGATTAAAAGCCGCTGAAATTCCTGTGGTACATCAGACAGAGAGCTTACTTGTGGTCCAGACAACTTCTCTTCCCCTTGGATAACTCAAATCAAAATACATAATCTTACCGTGCAGAATAGAGTCAACGTAACCGTCCATACCCCTCTGGCCAGGATGTGGACAGTTACGAGCCAACAGTCAGCTAAAGAGACAAGTGAGGCCTATTGACTGCTATTTTGTCAGATGCCTGCGCACTGAATCCTTGAGGGCATCCAGGTTAAAGGACTTGACTATATAGTCATCTGATGCCCAAGAAGCCAGGTCCTGTTTATATTCAGGATAGGCGGAATTCAAGATGACAGGCACGCCAGGCCTTTCCTGTTTCATCTGACGGAGTACATCTATACCGTCCATACCTGGCATATTTATGTCCAGGATGACCAGGTCTGGCCTCAGCTCATGAAACTTTTTAAGACCTTCCTCTCCATCTATTGCCGAATAGACCTCATAACCCTCTTCTTCCAATTCCTCTTTGTAGAGGAGGTGTATACTTTCTTCATCGTCAATTACAAGAATCTTCTTTTTGTCTTTGTCCATAGAGACTATACCTCCTATGGGTGTCCTTGATCCTTATCAAAGACTAATCTTTCTCAATGCCTTCACGTATCCATCTTATATGACTCAATCTAGAACAATGTCTCGCATAAACTCTGCAGACTCCTCAGGTGGCGTAGGATTTATATAAAATCCAGTCCCCCATTCAAAGCCTGCTATCATGGTCACTTTAGGCATTATCTCTATATGCCAGTGATAGTACTCTAGAGATGGAGTGCGTATTGGAGCAGTATGCAGCATGTAATTGTATGGGACCCCAGGCAAGGCCCTGTCAAGGCGCTTCATTGTCTCCAAAAAGAGGTCTGTCAGTGAATGGAATTCGGCATCACCCATAGAGACATATGAAGACTGGTGTCTCTTTGGCATCACCCACATCTCGAATGGGGCACGGGGCGCAAATGGACATATTGTGATAAAATCATTGTTTTCACATACTATTCTCAGATTTTGTACCTTTTCCTGATGGATGATGTCACAAAAGACACAACGCTCTTTGTACTCAAAGTAACGCAGGGAACTCTTGATCTCCTCCTGTATACGATAGGGCACAATAGGCAGGGCAATGAGCTGAGAATGGGAATGCTCTAATGATGCCCCTGCTGCCTGCCCAAAATTTTTGAAGACCATTATATAACGAAAGCGGGAATCATTTCCCAGATCTACCATCCTGTCCCTATATGCCCAGAAGAGCTGGATAAGCTGATCGTGTGACATCATAGAGATGGTCTCATCGTGTCTGGGGGTCTCTATTATGACCTCGTGTGCACCAATCCCATTCATCTTGTCATAGATGCCTTCGCCTTCCTTGTTTAGGTCTCCCTCTATGACCAGTGCAGGGAATTTGTTTGGGACTACCCTCAGGGTCCATCCAGGCCCATCAGGCGAATAGGCAGGACGTCCATAGGCCAGGACCTCTGGTGGGGTGGTATGTTCATTGCCAGGGCATAGAGGACAAAATCCCCCCTTTGTCTTCTCTTCCTTGATGACAAAGTCATAAGGACGCTTTCTTCTCTCTCTGGCAATGATGACCCATTGCCCCAGAATAGGGTCTTTACGTAATTCAGGCATCAGAACTTCCAACCATAATTTCTATTCGGTCTTGTTCAGACCAACCACAGCCTGCGTTCAAAATCCCTGTCAGGCACATGAAACATTATATATCCCTCTTGAGGCCATCTCTCTCTCACCAATCTACTCTGTACTGTTTCTATACAAAAAGTCAATTTATCTCCAGAGAATGCCTCCAAAAGCACAAAGGGTACTGCCAGTTCTACTATTTCATCTACTGCACATTCTATACCGCTCTCCTGAGGAGCAATGAATTTCCCATCTCTTGAGGTCTTTATGTTACCTGTTGAGAGATCAGGATGCTCACGGGGAATCAGCTCAATGGCCACTACTACCTTCCTGGAAGTTACAGTTATCTTGAGCACAAGGTCTGTATCCCAGTCCTCAAAACAGCGTCTTCTTGGGTCGATCCTGAGATAGAGACGATCAAGGTCAAAGCCATAAAACACCTCAGATAGAAGAGCCATGCCAGAATACATGGTATTATCCTGATTCGTCAGGGTAAATAGGCCCGCACCTACCCACTCCCAATAATAGCTCATACGGCCATCGATCTTCGGATGTATAAAGCTCGTGGGACTGTCAGTTGGGACCACTGGCCTTGGCCTTCTGATCGAGACCAGAAGTTCCTCAGGGACTGGGATATTGAGGGCCTTATAGACCTTCTTTAGGTGGGTCCTAAAGAGAAAGTCAAATCCATAGATATAGTCACTTGCAAATTTATCCCCATACCACCAGAACCAGTCACTGCCCTCTGCCGCAAAGACAGACTCCCTGGCTGTCTTCAGGGCCTCTTCTGCCACTCCCCTTTTCTGGGCATCATCCAGGGCCTTTCTTGCGTGACCAAGTGCCTCCCATGCACGGTTCTCTTCCTGTCCACCGATCCATATGCCAAAGTCTTTATTTATCCATGAGCCTGTATCCAGGTGATTCAGTGTAATTGTTGGGGGATATTCATCCAGATACTGACCAATAGTCACAAGCCTGAGCCCTGGTTCCCTGATAATTGTGTCGTAAAGACCTGTCAGGAAGGACCACCCACTGTCACGATAGTATTCCCACGGATTTTCTCCATCCAGGATCACGGCCACAAGAGGCGGACGGTCCATTCCCTGGAGACCCCTGGAGATCCCATTCAGCCTGGAGATGAAGTCAGAGACTGCATCCTGAGGGTCATTTTTCTGATACACAAAGCCTATCAGGTCTGAGAGCTCATGATGACGAAATACCATGTCGATCGAGGAGCCATCTATCTCTAGTCTATATGGCTGAAAGAGCGTCTGCTCTGTCCTCTGTCCTACTGAATTGTATAGGATGGCCTCGTCAGTTGCTGCCCAGGAAAAGCCTGCCCCTTCAACGAGGGGGACGAGTTCAGGTGCTACAGACCCCTCTGATGGCCACAAGCCTACAGGGCCCTGGCCAAAGACATCCCTACAGAACTCCCTGCCCATTTCCAGTTGTGCCCTGGCATCTTCTGGATGGGTAAAGCGCGGTGGGAGTCTGGTCTCTGGCCTGGGCCGTCTCCCAAGGTCTGTATCGATAAGCAGAGGTAAGATAGGATGATAGAATGGACTGGTACTGATCTCTATCTGTCCGTCAATCCACTTTGAAGTGTATCGGGGTATAAGCCCTCTCATAAGCTCGGAATGAAAGTCCAAGAGGTCCAGCTTTTCCCTTTCACTGAACATACGACCCTTTTGAAGGAGAGAGCTTATCAGGGGATGACCCCTGGAAGAAAACCCCACCCAGGTGAGATTGAACCAGACCTGGAGATCCAGATAGTCCTGCGTTGAGAATTCTTTTATGGTCAGGGAATCAGAGGATGGATTGAACTTTCGACCACGTAGCCCAAGGAGCTGAGAGTATCTCTGATAGGGTTCTATCATTGTGGGCCAATGACAGCTAAAGAAGTGTGTCAGGATAAATTCTTTATCTGAGGGAGACAGCTCAGATGCAGGACGTCTGCTCAGGTCCAAAAAGTCATCGGTCTTACCCTGTAGATAGGACTGGACCTGAAGGATAAGAGATGGCACTAGATTAAAGGTCACCTTTGCCTCTGGTCTGGAGTCTAGACATGCTATCATGTCTGTATAGGCCTTGACGGCATGGAGCCTGACCCATGGCATTGCAAAATGCTCTTTCAGGGGATCGAGGTACAGAGGCTGATGCATGTGCCACAGGAATGCAACATTTAATTCAGACATTATATCCCTCTAGCCTTTTCCTCTTGCTCCTGCCTGGATTTACACTCGATGCAGAGAGTAGTAACAGGCCTTGCCTTCAGTCGCTCAATCCCTATCTCCTTACCACAGTTCTCACAGATACCATAGGTGCCCCTGTCAATCTTTTCTAAGGCCGTCTTGATCTTTTTTATGAGCTTCCTTTCTCTATCTCTGATACGTAGCTCAAAGCTTCGGTCTGATTCCACAGATGCTCGGTCTGTTGGATCTGGAAAGTGGTCATCCATATCTGTCATCTCTTCCAGGGTCTTGTCTGCCTCCCCCAAGAGGTCTTTGAGTTTTTCCTGGAGTAGCCTACGAAAATATTCTTGCTGGGCATGTTCCATTTTGGTGATCTCCTTAGACCTTTCTTGTCCATTTCCCACTCTTTCCACCAGCCTTGTATTCCAAGCGTATTTCTTTGATAATTATACCCTTTTCTACTGATTTACACATATCGTAGATAGTCAGAGCGGCAACAGATACCGCGGTCAGTGCCTCCATCTCTACGCCAGTTACTCCCCTTGCCTTTACCCGCGCCGAGATCTCTATAGCACCCTTCTCCTGATCTGTCCTAAAGTCGATCTCTACATCCTGAAGGGGCAGGGGGTGACAGAGTGGAATCAATGCCTCTACCTTTTTTGCCCCCAAGATCCCTGCCACCCTGGCCACGCTCAAGACATCGCCCTTTGGGATCCTGGCCTCAGTAAGGAGACTCAGGGCCTTATCTCCCAATACTACATATCCTGTGGCAAGTGCCTCACGTTGTGTCTCAGGCTTCAGACTCACATCTACCATGCGGGCCCGTCCCCTTTCATCAAGATGAGAGAATGGATTTCTGTCCAAGGTGCCTCTTTCTCTTAACATATTCCAACTTTATAGGGCTAAGCCCTCCTAAAAGGGCTATCCTGTGAGCGATTGTGTCTAAAGATCTTGTGGAAAAAACCTCTATCTTTTTTCTCTTTTTCTATAGCAGCAAATTCCTGGAGCAGGGCCTCCTGGCGTTCAGTCAGTTTTGTCGGGGTCATAACCCTGACTTCCACGACCTCATCTCCTGTTCCAAATCCCCTGAGGTCAGGGACACCGAGCCCCCTCAATCTGAGTTGTTCCCCTGTCTGGATCCCTGCAGGGATCTTTAGTGTATGATGGCCATCAAGAGTAGGTATTTCGACTTCATCTCCCAGAGAGGCCTGGACGATAGAGATAGGTAAACGATAGTATATATCATTGCCATGGCGTTCGAAAAACCTGTGCGGTTTTACGTGCAGTACTATATAGAGGTCACCTCTAGGGCCGCCCCTGACTCCGGCCTCTCCCTCATTTCTCAAACGCAATCTGGAACCTGTATCTACGCCTGCAGGGATACGTACCCTGACCCTGTGCCGTTGGCGGACCCTTCCCTGACCCTGACAGGTCTTACATGGGTCTGAGATGACCATCCCAGTCCCTGAACAGCGTGGACAGGTAGTTGAGACCCTGAAAAAGCCCTCTGATCTGACTACCTGTCCTGTCCCCCCACAGGTGGGACAGACGCTGGGCCTGCTCCTACTGGCCGAGCCCGTCCCCCTGCAGTCAGGACAGGACTCAAGACGTACAATCTCAATCTCTGTCTCTGCTCCTCTGGCGGCATCTTTAAAGGATACCTCCAGGTCATATCTCAGATCTGCACCTGGCTCTGGTCCTCTGAATGTATCTCGGCCCTTAGGGCCAGTAGAAAAGCCAAACAGGTCTTCAAATATGCTGCCAAAAGAACTGAATATATCCTCCTGCCTGGAAAACCCCCTAAAACCTGTCCCTGCTATCCCTTCATATCCATAGAGATCATAGATCTGCCGCTTTTCAGGATCTCTGAGGACCTCATATGCCTCAGCGGCCTCCTTGAAGCGTTCTTCTGCCTCTTTATCTCCTGGATTTCTGTCTGGATGATACTTTAAGGCCAGTCTCCGGTAGGCCTTTTTGAGGTCTTCAGGTGAAGAATCTCGAGAAACCCCCAAAATTTTATAGTAGTCTTTTTCCATTGCTGATGTCCAAAATAACTCTATTTAGTCTTTTTCTTGGCTCTTGTCTAGCTGTAATGCCTCTGCAATCCGTTTTTCCTCTGCCTCTTTGGCCAGGTCTTCCAGGTTCTCAAAAGTCACTTTACCCGCAGCAATCTCTCTTAATGCCTGGACTATCTCCCTGTTTTTACACCTGACCAAAGGACGGGCGCCCTTGCGCAGCTGTTTTACCCTCTCGATTGCAAGGTGTACCAATGCAAAACGACTGGGCACATTCTCCAGGCAGTCCTCTACGGTTACTCTTGCCATGTTGAATCCTCCAGTTTAAATTTAAAAGAGATACAGAGCAGATCTTCCATAAATAAGAGATATAGTCTACTTTAAAGATATAAATTTCGCCATCTATCTAGTTCAAGACACTGGACAGCCCAATCCAACTATTATAATAACAGTTATAGCTGTCGCAATCCTTATCTGAGCCATATCCTGAAATATCAGTCATAATGGAGATATATGAAGGGTATTTTCATAGGTATATTCACCCTTATCTTTCTGTCAGAGGTGGCCCTGGGGCAAAATCTGGTGGGAATCAATCAAAACCATATCCCAGAGTCCAGGATCCAGATGACGCATGAGGTGGTCTCTCCATCGTGGCAACTGGTCTGGGATAGGGCCAGAGAGATGGTAGAGAAGAATAAGTTAGAGGGAGCTATAGCACTCTATAGAGAGCTGCTAAAAAAACGTCAGGGCCTGATAGAGGCCAGATGGGAATTGGCACTGCTCTTGATCCAGACGAATAGAGAAAAACTGGCCATATTGGAACTTGAAGACATCGTAGAGGCCAGACCCAACGATCTCCAGGCCCTGTTTATACTGACAGGACTCTTGAGCAACTATGGCCAGTGTGACAAGGCCATCAGCACCTATAAAAGGCTCCAGGCAGCACTCAAGGCCCAGGAGAAGATACCTGGCAGTCCCAGGACTGGACCAGATATCCCCAAGGCAACATCTCTGCTGAGGCTCCAGGAAGATCTCGCAGTGTGTCTTGAATCCGCAAAGAGATACAGTGAATCCATATATTACCTCCGCAAGGCCCTGTCCCTTGAACCACACCGCAAGGCCCTTGAATTTATGCTCGCCCGCGAGCTCCTGGCCACCAAAAAGGCAAAGGCATCTCTTCCATATTTCACAGACCTGCTGCCTCACTATATAGATGATGCAAACTTTCTATCCTGTTATGCAAAGGCCCTATTGGCAGTAGGAGACAGAGATAGGGCCATGAAGGTCCTTGGGAGGATTGTGAGGCTCTCCAATAAAGATAATGCATCCTGGGCAATTGGCGAGCTCGTCCGACTGCATCTGATGGACAGAGATATCCAGTCGGCCATTGATCTCTTAGAGAGGGAGCTAAGGAGTCGTCCAGATATATTGAATCGGAAGCTCCTGGCTACATTAGGGCGGCTCTATTTTGCCTCACGAAGATATCTTAAGTCGATCCAGATATTTAAGACCTTAGTAAAAGAGGAGCCTGACGATATAGAAGGGCTGACATTTATGGCCCGCGCATATGAATCTCTCCAGCTCTTTGCACCAGCCATATCTATCTACGGAAAGGTCTCTTTCCTCAGGCCTGACAGAGAGACCTCTCTGCATCTGCTCAGGCTACTCCTGAAGTCAGGGGACTTTGATGGGGCAAAGGTCATTATTACCAGAGATCTTCATGGGTCAGAGGGATCCAATATCCTGGACAGGCGACTCCTGTTGAACGGCTATCTGGAAAATGGAGACAGAAAAGAGATCAGAAAGGTCTTGAATAGTGGGGGCAGTCTATCTGAAGACCCCAGTATATTGGCCTCATATGTTGCCCTTGAGACAATTACAGGCCATCTAAATCCACATACTGCTATAGGAGACCTCTACGACCAGGCAATACTCAGCCTGGCTGAGCGTGGAGAAGAAGAGAGGACCCTCTTGCAGGCAGGCATCAGATTGCTCCTGGACCTTGGTCAGAGAGATATGGCCAAGAGGGTCCTGATATGCTCCTGGACCGAGGGGAGGTCCCTGTGGTCAATCGAGACCCTGGCCAATCTCTGTCTCAGGGAAGACCCTGGTGAGGCCCTCAGTTGGATTGAGGAGGCCCTGGCAATCTATCCCTCTTCTGCAAGACTCAAGCTCTATGAGTCCCGTCTGCTCCTGGATATGGGAAAGGTCACAGAGGCAGAGAGGGTCCTCTCCAGTGTATCTATAGCCAATAACTGGAGATGGGGCAGGGAGAAGGAGACTTTATATGAGGGCCATGCTGCAGAGCTAGAAGGAAAGTATGAAGAGGCACTCAGCCTCTATCAAAAGATAACAGGCTGGTCACCAGATCACGTAGAGGCCCATACAGAAATGTGGATCAGTCTGATGGCCTATGGACTGTGGAGGGAGGCAAGGGCAGAGGCACGAGACCTGGCTATAATTACCGGGAGACCCCCTCGACCTCAAGATGACATTGGGACTCTATATATAGACAACAGGTTGATCCCCATGTTAGTTGGAGATGGGAAACACATGCCATCCCCTGGGGCCTATCTAGAGAATTCGATATCTCCTGAGGACCTCCCGTCACCTGAAGAGATCATCAATTCGTTTTTTTGTAAGGTGCAGGGAGAGGCATGTCCACTACTACTGGCCTTATCTTATGAACAATCTGGCGATCTCTTAGAGGCGGTCGCGATGTGGTCCTCTTTTTTGAAGAGGCATAGACTATACTGGCCTGGTTATAGACGCATAGTCCAAATATATCAAAAAATGGACAAGAAGAGGCCTGCAGAAGAAATGCGTCACATGGCCTGTGACAGGATAAGACAGATAGAAAGGGCCATAGTGACTCCCTGCAGACTCGATGCGCTTGAGTCCTGGAAAGCGAGCTTCTGCTCCAAATAGGGTAACTATAGCCTCCTTGCCTTTTGTAGGATTAGTGAGTAAAAGGTAGATGACGTAGATTTTTAGTGATCAGCATCACTCTGGCGACCGATGCTGTTGAGAAGTACAAGACCAAGTTCTGAAAAGAGCACAATATGAAGATCTTAGTAACTGGTGGGGCAGGCTTTATTGGATCTAATCTATGTGACTATCTGATTTCCAGAGGAGATTATGTATCGGTAATAGACAATCTTTCCACGGGCTCTCTGGACAACATATCCCAACTGCAAGACAATCCGCGCTTCCACTATATAATAGATACCATTCTAAATAGAGACAGGATGGAGTCTCTTGTCCAAGAGTGCGATGTAATAGTTCATCTTGCAGCTGCCGTGGGGGTCAAGTATGTCATAGAGAACCCACTTTCCTCTATAGAGACCAATATCTGTGGGACAGAAATAGCACTCAAATTGGCCAATAAATACAAAAAAAAGATCCTCATAGCATCTACTTCAGAGGTATATGGCAAGCACATGCATGCTCCTCTCAGAGAGGACGACAACTTGATCTATGGCCCCCCTACTACGATACGTTGGAGTTATGCAGCCTCCAAGCTCATAGATGAATTTACTGCCATCGCATATCATCGCACCAAAAAGCTCAAGGTGGCTGTATTTCGCTGTTTCAACACGATAGGTCCCAGGCAGACAGGTCTCTATGGAATGGTGGTCCCCAGATTCATACAGCAGGCCTTGAGAGATGAGCCTATAACTGTCTTTGGTGATGGCAAACAGACCCGTACCTTTACATATGTGGTAGATGTGATCCAGGCCATCTGCCGACTTATAGGATGTAAAGAGGCAATTGGAGAGGTAGTAAATATAGGTGGAACAGAGGAGATCTCCATACTGGAGCTTGCAGAGCGCATCAAGGCCATTGTTGGGAGCAGGTCCAAGATAGTCCTCGTACCTTATGAGCAGGTATATGGAAAGGACTTTGAAGATATGATGCGCAGGGTCCCATCGTCTCAAAAGCTCAAGGCCTTAACAGGCTTTATGCCTCAGACACCCCTTGATGAGGCCCTTAAAAAGACTATAGAATACTTTCGATCCAGGGTTACATTGACTTAATCTTGATATGCTGGCCATATTGCTCAATACAGGTATATATTTCCTCTATTCATTTGGGCTGAGCGTGGTCTTGACTCCATGTATGATCTGGGTTGCAAGACGCATTGGCTTTATGGCCCAACCCAGAGATGACCGTTGGCACAGGCATCCTACAGCTCTTCTGGGAGGCATTGCCCTGTTTCTCTCCTTTATGCTTCCCAATCTGTATCTTGAAAAGATTACAGTGCCTATGTCTGTCCTGGACCTTGGAGCAACTGCCATGTTTCTATTGGGCCTGATAGATGACATCTATGAGCTGATTCCCCAGAACAAGTTTATAGGGCAGTTGATCATCTCTGGCCTTATGGTGGCTGGAGGGCTGAAGATACGGGGGCTAGGGCATCCCTACCTGTCTATAATAATTACCCTCTTCTGGTTGGTGGCTATAACCAATGCAATCAATATACTAGACAATATGGATGGCCTGGCAGCCGGAATTACGTTTATAGTTGCCTGTTCATTCTGGGTATATGGCCAGATGGGGAACTCAAGCCCCCTGTGCCAGTCGGCTATCCTGCTCGCAGGGGCAACTGCTGGATTCTGGATATATAACTTTAACCCTGCCAAGATATTTATGGGTGACTGCGGGAGCCTGTTTTTGGGCTCTCTACTGGCTGGCCTGGCAGTGATGGGCACCTGGGTAACAGGAATCTCTGGAGATGGAGGCTATATGGGGGTCAGTAACCTGGTACTGATATTAGTAGTCCCTATAGCCGTCTTTATCATACCGATCTTTGACGTCGCCCTTGTATCATTTACCAGGATCCAGACTGGGAGACCTATATCCAGGGGGGGACGCGATCATACCTCTCACCGTATGGTCTTACTTGGATATTCAGAGAAGAGGACTGTATTGACACTTATGGCATGGGCAGGTACCATATCTGCCACAGTTCTTTATCTATCAAGACACAGTGCACAGGGACTCCTGGTCGTCTTGAGCATAGTAGCAGTGATCTCCCTGTTTTTTGGGGTCTTCCTCACTCACCTGAATGGCATTGTCTATGGTGGGAGGGCGGGAAGTTCAGATAATCTGGCACGACGGTCCACACTCCTATCTCTACTACTCAACAAAAAGCAGATAGTCCAGGCCATAGTGGATACGGTCTTGATAAGTGCTGCCTATCTGAGTGCCTATCTCCTTCGATATGGAGGTACGATCAGTCCATGGAATCAGGTGCTTATAGAAAAATCTCTCCCCCTGATCATCCCTATCAAGCTCTGTTGTCTCTGGATGTTTGGCCTGTATAGAGGACAGTGGAGATATGTGAGCATTGAAGATACCTGGCAGATCTTTAAGGCCGTGGTGGTCAGCTCCCTGATTATTCTAGGGGTCCTTGTATATCTCTATCGTTTTGAGGGCTATTCCAGGGCCTTATTTGTCAATGATGCCATATTGACCTCTATAATGGTAGGTGGAATCCGTTTCCTTATGCGACTCTTTAAGGAATATTTCAACCTGCAGATTGAGCGCAAAAATTCTATACCTATACTCATAGTAGGGGCAGGAGATGGAGGAGACCTGTTTTTGAGGGAACTCAGGCGCAATATGCAGCACGATTACCTGCCAGTGGGCTTTATAGATGACGATCCAGCAAAAAAGAATCAGACGATCCATGGGGTTAAGGTCCTTGGGACCAGAGATGATATCCCTGTAATTATAAAGAGATATGGGATCCAGAGGGTCTTTGTGTCCATTATGTCGGCTCCAGACAGCCAGATCGAGGGGATCTTTGAGGTCTGCAGAAAGAGTGGTGTAAGGTGTGATAGAGTGCGGCCACTCTTATCTATAGAGAGACCTGCTATGAGACCAGTCTGTCCAGGGGAAAGCAATGTGATATCCCTTAAATCCAGAGTAAGGAGAAGAAAATGAATGAGAAGCGCCTCTCTAAAAGCGAATGGAAACGCCTTGAGAAGGGTCTGTGTCGCCCTAAGAGGCCTGTGTGGCCTCGGCTCTCTGCAAAGGATCGTAAAGAGGCCTTTTTATATGCCAATAGCTACAGAGAATTTATAGACAGGGCAAAGACAGAACGGGAGACTGTTAAGGCCATAAGAGACCTGGCACAGAAAATGGGGTTCATGCCTGTCAGAGAGGCCAAGGCAGAAGACAGGCGGCTTCTATGGACATTTAAGGCAAAGGCCGCTGCCCTTGCCGTGATAGGGAAGGCCCCTATCTCTGAGGAAATCAGGATAATTGCCTCACACATAGATTCTCCCCGCCTGGACCTGAAGCAGAACCCGCTCTATGAAGAGGAAGAGATGGCCTTTTTGAAGACCCATTACTATGGAGGCATCAAAAAGTTCCATTGGGTAGCCCGTCCACTTGCTATACATGGCCTGGTAGTGAAGGGAGATGGCTCTACAGTTCCTATTGAACTCGGAGAAGGTCCTGACGATCCAGTATTTACAATAAATGATATCCTGCCACACCTTGCCCACAAGGTCCAGACCGAAAAGAAGGTCTCAGAGGCCGTACCGGCAGAAAAACTCAATGTATTGATAGGGGGTATCCCACTCCTGGGGCCTGAAGACGTAAAGGATGCTGTAAGGCTGAGGATCTTAAAGGCCCTGAATGAGAGGTATGGCCTTGTAGAGGAAGACCTGATAAGTGCAGAGCTAGAGGTAGTCCCGGCAGGTCCATCCAGGGATGTAGGGCTTGACAGGGCATTTGTGGGCGCTTACGGACAGGACGACAGGTCCTGTGCATATGCCTGTCTCAATTCTATTCTAGGACTTGAGGTACCACCAGTCACTGCTATTGCCCTCTTTCTCGATAAAGAGGAAATAGGCAGTGATGGAAATACAGGGGCCAAATCCAGCTTCTTTGAGGCAGTAGTCTATGATATCATGAGACACTGTGGATCTCCTATAAAGGCAAAAGGCCTTGTAGATATATTCATGGTCTCAAAGGCCATTTCAGCAGACGTCACTGCAGGCATAGACCCCAATTACAAGGAGGTCCATGAAGAACGCAACGATGCCCTTATTGGACATGGGATCTGCATTACTAAATATACTGGCT
This sequence comes from Deltaproteobacteria bacterium, assembly GCA_027004715.1. Classification (GTDB taxonomy): domain Bacteria; phylum Desulfobacterota; class Dissulfuribacteria; order Dissulfuribacterales; family UBA3076; genus JALTHG01. The sequence continues at coordinate 31,634 of JALTHG010000065.1, read as the reverse complement.
CAAGGGGGAAATACTCGGCCAATGACGCCCATGCCGAGTATGTCAACTGGCTGAGACGTATCTGGAACAGTAGCGGCATACTCTGGCAGGCAGGGGAGATGGGCAAGGTAGATGAAGGGGGAGGGGGTACAGTAGCCAAGTATTTTGCCCAGCGTGGCATAGACATTATAGATGCAGGTCCCCCGCTGCTCAATATGCACTCACCCTTTGAAATAGCCCATAAGGCCGATCTCTTCATGAGCGCCAGGGCATACAAGGCCTTCTATTTGGGATAAAGAGGTATTTTATGAGGATTATAGACCCGTGTTTTGAGGTATTGGATGAGGACTTCCGCCAGGGGAGACTGGCTGAGCAGATAGAGCGCTGTGGCCGGGTCTGCTACAAGAGTGAAGACAGGATATCCCCAGACTCTGCTGAGCCCTTTATCAAGGGGATAATAAAACGGGGCCATGAATCTGTCCTTGAGATGGCCCAGATAGTGCTTGAGTTAGCAGTGGACAGCGAGTCCAGCATGTACAGATTCTTTGAGAGGATACCCAGATTCTGTCAGGTAGACAGGCTGGAAGACAGGAGATATCTGCTATCTGGAAATCCAAGGGCATTTAGGGACCTTGCCAGGGGACATAGCGATCTAAAGATCGTGAAGGCCATATCAGGGCTGCTTGCAGAGCGCTATCCAGTCTTATTCAGTGACCTGGTCCCTTCCAGCGGCTGGCTGCCACAGGAGGGCCTTATGGTTCGGCTCTTGACACCAGAGGAGATCATGCAACTCCCCCTGGAAAGACTTATCAGACACAGGACGCTCCTGGTACACCTGACAGTAAATAGGGCAGTTACCCATGAGTTGGTACGACATAGAATTGCCTCGTATCTTCAAGAGTCTCAGCGTTATTGCAGGTATGGTGAGGCCCGTTTTGGGGGCGAGGTAGTATTCATCCGTCCATGTTTTTTTAAAGAGGAATCCAGGGAATATGGGCTGTGGTTAGATGCGATGTCCCGTGCAGAACAGACCTATCTGGAGCTCCTCAAGACCAGCTCTCCACAGGCCGCTCGGACCGTACTTCCGAACTCCTGTAAGACCGAAATCATGGTTCATGCCAGCCTCGAAGAGTGGATGCATATACTGCGTCTCAGGACATCAAAGGCCGCTGACCCCTCAATGAGGGAGATCATGCTGGCCCTTCTCTCTGAATTTGTCAGGTCTTTCCCAGCGGTCTTTGGACCTGTCAGAGACGGTCTTGGAGACCAGGATTAATTCATAATGACAGAGATAGACATATCCATATGGAAGACAAGACCGATTTTCTGATCATAGGAAGTGGGATTGCAGGGCTGAGCCTTGCAGTAAAGCTCGCCCCACTTGGGCATGTGACAGTAGTAACCAAAAAGTCCAGGTCTGATACAGCGACCAATCTGGCCCAGGGAGGGGTTGCCTGTGTCTTTGGCCCTGATGACAGTTTTGACCTGCACCGGCAGGATACCCTGTTCGCAGGGGATGGCCTGTCTCATGAAGACATAGTAGACATGATCGTCAGACAGGGACCAGATCGTATAAGGGAACTGATAGACCTGGGTGTGCCCTTCAACAGGGACCCAGAGGATCCTGAGCGACTAGATCTGGGAAAGGAAGGAGAACACTCCAGACGCCGCATAGTACATGCCGAGGACTTTACCGGTCAGGCAATACAAAAGGTCCTGGGAGACAAGGTGAGCCAGTTGTCCTCTGTAGAGGTCCTTGAAGACCATATAGCAGTAGACCTCATCACAGAGAGCAAGATCAAGGGCCATCTACCTGACATCACGGCTAGAGACCGCTGCCTTGGGGCCTATATACTCGATGTAGGTACCGGTGTCATTCATACGTTTTTGGCCCCAATAACAGTCCTTGCTACAGGTGGAGCTGGTAAGGTCTACCTATACACCAGCAATCCCGATGTGGCTACAGGTGCAGGCATAGCCATGGCCTACCGTGCTGGAGCCAGGGTCGCAAACCTGGAATTTGTCCAATTCCATCCCACATGTCTGTATCATCTAGAGGCCAAAAATTTCCTCATATCAGAGGCCCTTCGGGGAGAAGGGGCAAGGCTTTTGGACTCTGAATTTCGGCCCTTTATGGAAAAGTACGATCCAGAACGAAAGGAACTCGCTGGGAGGGATATAGTTGCAAGGGCCATAGATACAGAGTTAAAAAACAGTGGAAAGGAATGTGTATACCTGGACATAAGTCATCGCCCAGCAGATTTTATCCAGAGACGTTTCCCAAATATCTATAGAACCTGTCTGCAATATGGGATCGATATCACAAGCGAACCTATACCTGTCGTGCCTGCTGCCCACTATATGTGTGGAGGGGTAGTCACAAATAGATATGGAGAGACAGACCTTGAAGGGCTCTTTGCAGTGGGAGAGACTGCATGTACTGGTCTGCACGGGGCCAATCGTCTGGCATCAAATTCCCTGCTAGAGGGGCTTGTTATGGCCCACCAGGTCTCTCTGAGGGCCAGGGAGACCTTTCCTGAACTGAGGTCAAGAGGTTCTATCCATGTCCCTCCATGGGACATTGGTGGAGCTGTGGATATGAAAGAGGCCATTCTTATCTCCCATAACTGGGATGTCATCAGACGCCTGATGTGGAATTATGTCGGCATTGTCCGCAGCACAAAGAGACTGGGACTGGCCAGAGAGCGTCTCTTGCCAATCCTGAATGAGATCCAGCGGCACTACTGGGACTATAAACTTACCAGGGATTTCATAGAGCTGAGGAATCTGGCACAGGTTGCAGAACTCATTGTCATGGCTGCCAGCCAGCGCAAGGAGAGCAGAGGGGGACACTTTACCCTCGACTATCCCTATAAAGACGACTGGAACTGGCGTAGGGATACCATCTTACAGAAGTCCAAAACTAGATGTGAATAGGGACAGGTCCTGGTACCTCAACAAAAAGTTCTGGGCCCTCTTTGTCCTGGGGCTATTCCTGGTCTCTTGGTCTCTTTGGGCCTGGAGATATGAACTCTGGTCTCTCTGTCAGAGACTGCTACAGATATTTGATAGACGAGAGGTACTACGGAGCTATGTCCTCTCTCTGGGCTTCCTGGGGCCCTTTGCCTTTATCGCACTCCAGGCCCTCCAGGTCATAGTATCGCCTGTCCCTGGTGAGGCAACAGGTCTTGTCGGTGGTTTTCTCTTTGGAGAGTGTCTGGGTTTCTTTTATTCTATAGTTGGTCTTACCCTGGGATCAGTGGTGGCCTTTTTTATATCTCGTCAATTCAGACATCTGGTGAGGTCCTGGCTTCTACGCTCTCCCAGTTATACCCGTTTTGAACACCTTGCCGAGCATCAGGGCCTCTTTATCTTTTTTATACTCTTTCTGTTCCCTGGATTCCCAAAGGACTTCCTCTGCTATTTCTTGGGATTGAGCCGCATGCCCTGGCAGGCCTTCCTGGCCATAGTTGTATTGGGCCGCATACCTGGGACCCTGGTATTGACACTTCAAGGGGCAAATATCTATAATGGAAATATAATAGGGTTTTTTAGCATCTTGATCGTGTGCATGTTGGTGTTGGTGCCTAGCTGGTACTATCGTGAGAGGATTTATCGCTGGGTAGAGCTGCACAGCCTCAAGGACACGGCATAAATGCAGGCATTAGCCCTTCAGGAACCTGTGGACACCAGGTAATTTTTTGAAAATAGACTATAACAACTTAAGATTTGGGGATAAGGTCGTTCTATTTCTTGCAAGTGGTCTGTCACTGGGGTTAATCCCTATAGTCCCTGGTACATTTGGGAGCCTCCTGGGTATACCCCTCCAGTGGTCCCTCAGACAGTTTCCAACTGCTATAGAATCAGGCCTTACAGCTGTCTTTGTCCTGATCTCTGTCTTGATCTCTGGAAGGGCAGAGTCTCTGCTGGGCTATAGAGACCCTCCCCAGGTAGTAATAGATGAAGTGGCTGGCGTGACCCTGGCACTGTCAGGTCTTTCTTTCACTCTCAGTTCAGTTATATCTGCCTTTCTGCTCTTTCGTCTCTTTGACATCTGGAAGCCCTTCCCTATAAAATATATAGAGAGGAGACTTCCAGGAGGGTGGGGCATTGTAATGGACGATGTTGCAGCAGGCATTGTCTCAAATATAGTACTACAGACAGGGTATCTTATGATACATGCATGGTGAAATTATAGCAATAGGCGACGAGCTGATATCTGGTAAGGTCTTGAATACTACCTGCGGATTCGTGGCCAACAGGCTCTTTTGCAGTGGCTATCTGATAGACAAAATTACCTTTATTGGCGATGATCTCGATGCCATCCGGAGGACTATCTTATCGGCCATAGAGAGTTCAGAATACGTCATTATTACTGGTGGGCTCGGTCCAACCAGTGACGATATAACAAATGAGGCAGTAGCCAAGGCCTTGGGACGCCATCTGGTCTTAAATAAAGCGATCTGGGGAAAGATCAAGGAGGCAGAGCAACACCTCGGCAGACCCCTTCCTCTATGGGAAAAGCTGGCCTGGCTGCCTGATGGTGCAGAGGTCTTGAATCCTGAGGGCCATAGTGCAGGATATCTCCTGATCCACCAGGATATCCCTTTCTTTTTCCTGCCCGGAGTACCTGAACAGTTAGAAAACCAGATGGTCCAGCAGGTCCTCCCCAGGCTCAAGGTCCTCCTTGCCCAGGGCCTGGAAGTAAGACAGCAGACCTTTAAGGTATTTGGCCTGTCAGAGACAGAGATAAACCTCCTGTTTAAAGACCTGGAGTCTAGCCAGGATGGACTGAGTATAGGCTATTACCCCAATTCTCCAGAAGTGAATGTGACTGTTACTGTAAAGGGAAGAGACCCAAAAAAGGTCGCCCAGGTCTTTGATATGGCATCAAAGAGGATTGAGGAATTGTTAGGCAGATATATAGTTGCTGTAAATGAAGACAGCCTTGAGGAAAGGGTAGGCAGGCTCTTGCTCAAAAACGGCGGTGTCCTTGCTACTGCCGAGTCCTGTACTGGCGGGCTCTTGGGCCAACGTCTGACGAGTATTCCAGGGAGTTCTGATTGGTTTGACAGGGGAGTAATTACTTACAGCAATAGATCCAAAGAAGAGGTCCTGGGTATTTCTCATGAGACCCTGTCCCATCATGGTGCAGTGAGTTATCAGACCGCTAAGGAAATGGCTGAAGGCATAAAGCGCCTGGCAGGCACCAATTATGGCCTTGCTATTACCGGAATAGCAGGCCCAAGTGGTGGTACAGCTCAAAGGCCTGTAGGCACTGTCTACATTGCCATGGCAACACCTGAAAGGACGGCTGTTGAACGGTTCCATTTCCCTGGGACGAGGCATATGGTACAGGCCCTGGCAGCAGAGACCGCACTCGATTGGTTGAGACGATATCTGGATTATGGTACGTACGTTCCTGGCTATAGACCTGCCAGACACACAAAATGAGATCATCAGAAGGCATCAGGCCCAGTGGAAGTCCCTCAAGGCAGATATAAGATGGGTCTCTCCGACAAATATACACCTGACCCTCAAATTTTTGGGTGAGATAGAGGAGATACGTACTAAAGACGTGATAGCTGCCTGTAGAGATATATGTAGCAGAAATAGCGCCTTTTCCCTGGCCCTAATGGGTACAGGCACCTTTCCTGGTCCTAAAAGACCCAGGGTCTTGTGGATTGGAGTAGGTGGTGAGACAGGGCATCTCTATAGGCTCCAGAGGGAATTGGAATTGGCCTTAGAGGAAAGGGGATTCCCACGAGATGAGCGTGCCTTTTCGCCTCACCTGACTGTAGGCAGGCTCCGTTCTCTCCACGGGTCTCTCAGGCCCATAGACATATTTATACATGACGAGATAAATTCTCCTCCCTTTTTGGTCAGCGAGCTGGTAGTCTATAAAAGCCTGCTCTTTCCCAGGGGCCCTATATACAAGGCCATGGCCAGATGTCCCCTTATAGTGAAGTGAATCAGGCCTGTTTTGCATCCCTTTTTAACAAATTAAAAAGGCCCCTTTATCAAAAGGGGCCTTTTTAGGTCTATCTTAGGCATCTACTACATCATGGCACCACTAGGCATCCCGGTACCAGGAGGCGCACCTACAGGCTCTTCCTTTTTCGGGATTTCGGCGACCATTGCCTCAGTAGTCAGGAGGAGACTGGCAACGCTTGCTGCATTCTGAAGCGCCGTCCGAGTGACCTTTGTGGGATCAATAATTCCAGACTCTATAAGGTCTTCATATACACCTGTCTCTGCATTAAATCCGATATTTCCCTTCTCAGATTTTACCCGTTCTACCACAATAGATCCCTCATGTCCGGCATTGCAGGCAATCTGGCGAAGGGGCTCTTCAATGGCCCTGCGGATAATATTGACTCCATATTTTTCCTCTTCGTTTTCTACCTTTATGTCATCCAATGCATTCAGACAACGGAGATATGCAGTACCACCACCTGGAACTATACCTTCTTCTACTGCAGCCCTGGTGGCATTGAGGGCATCCTCTACCCTGGCCTTCTTTTCTTTCATCTCGGTCTCTGTAGCAGCACCTACATTGATGACAGCCACTCCGCCTATAAGTTTGGCCAGACGCTCCTGGAGCTTCTCTCTATCATAGTCAGAAGTGGTCTCCTCAATCTGGGTACGGATCTGCCTCACCCGACCTTCAATCTTTTCCTTTGAGCCTGCGCCATCAATAATGGTGGTATTGTCTTTGGTGACCAATACCCTCTTTGCTGTACCGAGGTCACTGAGACTCAGGTTCTCTAGCTTGATACCAAGGTCTTCTGCAACCATCTGTCCTCCAGTCAAGATGGCAATATCTTCCATCATGGCTTTACGTCTGTCACCAAAGCCTGGGGCCTTTACTGCACAGGCCTGGAGTGTGCCCCTGATCTTGTTTACTACAAGGGTAGCTAAGGCCTCGCCTTCAACGGCCTCAGCAATAACCATAAGGGGTTTGCCCATCTTTGCAATCTGCTCAAGTATTGGCAGGAGGTCTTTCATGTTGCTGATCTTTTTTTCGTGGATCAGGATATAGGGGTCTTCCAGCACACACTCCATCTTGTCTGGGTCTGTCACAAAATAGGGAGAGGAATAGCCACGGTCAAACTGCATCCCTTCCACCACCTTCAGAGAGGTCTCCATAGACTTGGCCTCTTCAACAGTAATGACCCCCTCCTTACCGACCTTGTCCATGGCCTCAGCAATGATATTGCCAATAGTTGTATCATTGTTTGCAGATATAGTGCCTACCTGAGCTATCTCTTTTTGATCCTTTGTGTCTTTACTCAGTCCTCTGAGCCTATCCACAATGGCGCTTACTGACTTATCAATTCCCCTCTTAAGGGCCATGGGATTGATTCCAGCAGCTACCAACTTGGAGCCTTCTGTATATATAGACTGTGCAAGCACAGTGGCAGTAGTAGTGCCATCACCTGCAACATCACTGGTCTTAGAGGCCACCTCTTTTACCATCTGGGCCCCCATATTCTCAAATTTGTCCTTAAGCTCAATCTCTTTGGCCACTGTAACACCATCTTTTGTAATAGATGGACTCCCAAAGGACTTTTCAATGATGACATTGCGTCCCTTGGGACCAAGAGTGACCCTTACTGCATTGGCCAGGGAATTTACGCCTCTTAATATGGCCTCTCTAGTCTTTGTACTGTATTTAATCTCTTTGGCTGACATGGTTTATATAACCTCCGTTATAGAATGGACGATCTCTCAGTCTTCAATAATACCCACAACATCGTCTTCTCTCATTATTAAATATTCTTCCCCACTTATCTTGACTTCTGTCCCAGCATACTTTCCAAAGAGGATGCGATCTCCCTCTTTTATATCTAGGGGTCTAATCTCACCATTCTCGAGTATCTTGCCATTTCCTACTGCAATGACCTCTCCCTGGACTGGCTTTTCCTTTGCAGTATCTGGGATAATGATACCACCTCTACTCCTTTCTTCCTCTTCTAGACGTTTTACTAAGATACGATCATGCAACGGACGAATCTTCATAGTACTTATTCTCCTTTTAACTGATGTTTGAGCCAAAAACCTGTAGGCCCGCTGAAACCTGACAATTATGTAGTCTGATTGAGGATGGCCATCCCTTTATTAGCAACTACCAATGACGAGTGCTAATATAATTATAGTTTTTAGGAATGCAATACCCTCAAGAAAAATTTTTGTAAGCGACTCAGTGTATACTGGCCTGTCACGTCAACAGGACCCTGCGCCCATGCACAGGGAGATGTAAGGTATGATATCTGGACCCAAAAGGACTCTATGGACCTTTTAGGGCCTCAAGGCTGGTTAAGCCTAAAAACACCTTAGAGACTATCCAAGAAAGTATTTTAGACGATCTCGGCGACTCGAGTGTCTCAGTCTATTCAAGGCCTTTTTCTCTATCTGACGGATACGCTCTCTAGATACATTAAAGCGTTTCCCTATCTCCTCTAAGGTGTACTCACTGTCCTCACCTATTCCAAAGCGAAGGCGTATGATCTTCTCTTCTCTAGGGCTAAGAGTGGCCAAGATACCCTTTATACGTTCTGTAAGCTCTCTCTCCCTCACTGTCTCATAAGGAGAGACACTCTCTTTATTCTCAATAAAATCCCCCAGGGTACTGTCTTCATTTCCCACAGGAGTCTCCAGAGATACTGGCTCTCTGGAGGCCTCTAAGATAGACAGGATCTTCTCCATGGGCAATCCAGTGTGCTCAGATATCTCACTGGGTGAAGGTTCTCTGCCAAGCTCTTTGAGGAGGCTATAAAAGGCCTTAAAAAACTGGCTACGGAGCTCTAAAAAATGCACAGGAAGTCTTATAGTGCGTGTCTTATCTAATATGGCCCTGGTAATGGACTGACGTATCCACCAGCTGGCATAAGTAGAAAATTTATTGCCCTTGGTGTAGTCAAATCGAAAGACCGCTCGCATAAGGCCAATATTACCTTCCTGGATGAGATCAGACAGAGATAGACCTTGATGCATATAACGTTTTGCTATACTCACTACCAGACGGAGATTGGCATTGATCATTTCATTCTTTGCTATCTCTATCTCTATCCTGTGTTTTCTGACAACAGACTCAAGCTCTTTAAGGCCATCATCTTCACCATAGATCTCAACAATGCTGGCAACTGCCCTTACCATATAATTCAGTTGCTGCTTCTTGGGCTTGAGACCTGGGTCCCTACGTCTCCAGGTACGGATCTGTTCTCTCAAGTCTTCAATTGCAGGCAGATCTGAAGAAAAGTCCATGATGGCCTTGACAATTCCATTGAACCCATTCCTAATGGTACGGCTGAGTTCCTGCTCTCTCTCAGGACTAAGAAGCTCATACCTGCCCATTTCACGCAGGTAGGTAGTAGTAATCTCCTCTGAATCGGTCTGTCCACCACTATCCAGGACTACAGCCATGGGTTTGGTCTTGTCCTTACTAAAGTCAGAGTCTGATCTTTCGTCAGTCAAGACCCGATCTCCCACGAGTTCTCTTATTGCATCTTTTTTGCTGATGCCTGTTAGCTTTAGGCCATCTATGACTTCAATATTATTTTGGCGCAGCATATCAAAAATTTCTTCTATTTTTTCGACATCTTTTATGTCTTTAGGTATTAATTTGTTCAGGACCTGATAAGTAAGGGTCCCCTCCTGAGCTGCTTCAATCAAACGATCCAGGTAGCCATGAGATGGCCAACCTTTTTCATCTAGCCTTACCTTTACGGCCATAGTCATATCCAATAGATTACCTTACAGATGACAAACCAATTTTTGATCGATTAGCCTTGGACACAATCAGGACTGCCAAGATAGACGATCCTGTTACAAATTGCAATTCCTAATTAAAGAAAGTTTAGGTCTATTGGACCTAATTGTAAAGTACTAATGCCAAAAAAATGGTAACTTCTCAATAAGTTCTGGCAACACAGTGTTCCCCTTCACCCAAACCCTCTCCCCTGGGAGAGGGCAGGGTGAGGTGGCGAGAGCATGTTGGAAAAAGAAGTACCCTGTGACCAGTTACCAAAATGGATGCCCCAACTTATTGAGAAGTTACAAAGATGGCCTCTCAGATATGAATTGATACCCTATTAGAATATAAATTGGAGACTTCATCCTGGCAACTACGAGACCGCTTATAAGACCTGCCGTGACTATTGAGAAGTCATGACAATAGCTTGCATCCAGGCCCTATTCTGGTATCTTTTAGTCTAGAAATTTTGTCATCCCTTAGGAGGATAACTATATGGAGCGAACTCCATTTACAGTAGAGGGTTACAGGAGGCTTAAAAAGGAATTAGAGAACCTGGAAAAGGTAGAGAGGGCCAAAGTGATTAAGGCGATTGAAGTGGCCAGGGCCCACGGTGATTTGAGCGAGAACGCAGAATATGATGCTGCAAAGGAACGCCAGGCCCAAATCGAAGGCCGTATCCAGTATCTCCATAATAAGTTAGATTCAGCAGAGGTAATAGATTGTAAAAATCAGGACTGCGAGCGAGTAGTATTTGGTGTAAAGGTGAGACTGGAAAATCTCGACAGTGGAGAGAGGTGCGTCTATAGAATAGTAGGTCCAGATGAATCTGATATAAAGAGAGGAAAGATCTCTGTCAGATCTCCTTTAGGCCAGGCCCTGATAGGAAAGTATGAGGGAGATGAAGTCACAATCCGCACACCTGGAGGGATCAGGAATTATGAGATATTAGAGATCTTTGTCTAGTCCTTAGATACTCTCATCAGACCACCCCATAGGCACACAGAGTACAGGGCAGGGTAAGATGCGGACTACCTTTTCTACTGTGCTGCCAAAGAAGATCTCCTCTATCTCTCCTTTGCCTTTACTTCCATAGCCACCCATCAAGATGAGGTCTGTCTGTAGCTCCCTGGCCTTTATGGCAATCTCCTGAAATGGATAACCATAGGATACAATAGTCTCTTTTACCAGGTTATTACTCTCCCAATCGCTCAAGAAGTGGCGGAGGTTCTGCTTGGCCTGATTTGTAAGCCTCTCCCTTACCTCTTCACCGGGCTCTTTTGTATAGTTAGCTATACGGATGACATCACGTGAGTCTACGACGTGAATGAACACAAATTCTGCCTTCCATAAAGGCCCCATCTTTTTTGCATACTTTAATGCACTTACAGCAGAATCTGAAAAATCTACAGGTACCAACACTAGAGATATATCCATTAGATCTCCCTCCTGATCTCTATCGATAAGCTATAATCAATGTGTAGCTATGTTGGCCAGGATGTGGTCTTGTATCCATTTTTGATCCCACCACTCCATTGGGTTTACAAATACCCCACTGACCAACATTCCATAATGTAAGTGATCTCCACCTGCAAGTCCAGTGCTATCTGTGATCCCTATAGTCTCTCCTCGCTCTACCTTATCACCTACTGACACCCGGATCTCATTCATATGGGAGTACATACTAAATAGGCCAAGACCATGATCCAAAATTACTGTATTCCCATAGATTCCAAGATAGCCTGCGAACACAACTATACCGTCATTCCCTGCTGGGATTTTGGCATGCGCAACAGAAGCAAGGTCTACACCCATATGGAATTCCCGATCGATCTCCTTGCCCCTGTAAAAATAGTGGCGCTCGTCTCCAAATCCTGCCTCAAATGCCGACCCTGGAAGACGCTCAAATCTCCCATGCCAGAGCATATGGGGGACACTCTTCCTACAGTAGCTCCTGATCTCTGCATTGTTACGACGTCTGATCTCTGTATTTACCTTGAGAAAGACCTCTGGGAGAGGGCCCTTTAAATCAGGATATCTGGCCATAAACTCAGGCATCTTTTGATCAAGAAATTGATCTGATATATCAATCCTACATACCCTTAATCCCCTGGGGAGGATACGGTAAGGGAAACAGGCCCTGGCGATATTCCCTGCCTGATCCACGGCCTCGATAAATACCCGTTTTGGTCTGGTGGCATCAAAGGGCAACGCCACCATGGCTACATATATGCCCTCCTTTCCGCCTGGCCCTGGATAGGCCGGGAAAAAGTGTTGATCTATCCAGACCCCGGTCCTGGTTACTGGTTTGTTTACTCTATAACATATAAGACCAGACCCACCTATCCTTATATTGTGGACAGTGCTCTCCAGACCTATTTGAGGTGGTGTTGTGTCTATCTGGACCCTGTCCTTCCAGACCAGCTCATTCCCCTTGAGATCATTTCGCCAAGATGAATCTCTTGCACAGACCTGGAGCAGGGCATCTCCCTGAGACAGGCCCAATTCAATCGGTCTGATAGTCCAGGAGATCTTATCTTCTTTTATCCCTGACCCTCTCCACCACTCTCTGTGTCTATATGTCTTTGACCCAAGTCTGATGACCCTGCCTCTTTGGACCAGGGTGGCAGAGATATAACTCAGTCCACTCCGTCTATCAATGGCCTTGACTGTAAAGGTACATTTTCTCCCTATTACTTTCGGGACTGGGCTTACCTCCAGTCTTGGAGGTACTCCCTCCAGGAGAAAATATCCCAGGATGCCCCCAGCACCTATGAGGGCTATAAAGACAAGGAATGCAATATAACCAAAGAATTTGCCCATCTATTCCTCCTGCTAAGGCCGGGGAGCTCCTGGCCCTGATATATTCAGGCCATTAAATTCATTCATGGCAGAATCAATTCCATTTTTTGTAAAATATATCAAGGCATTGACAGCAAAATCAACTACCTTATCTACTGTCTGGATCTCTCCCTGATAAAAGGATGACAACACATACTTATCTATGGGGACAGGGCCACTGGGCCTCCCTATGCCGATCTTTAGGCGAGGAAATCTCCTGCTGCCTATGGAATCTATGATCGATCTAATCCCATTATGTCCTCCAGCACCCCCACCACGTACAAACTTGAGCCGTCCTAAGGGCAGTTCCAGATCATCATGTATCACCAAGAGTCTCTCTAATGGGATCTTGTAGGAGTTGAAGACAGAGGCAACGGCCTCACCACTCCTGTTCATATAGGTGAGGGGCTTAAGCAACATAATAGAGATACCCTCAAGGGTCCAGAATACACTCTCATAGTGAGGTGCCTCTCTATGGAAGACAAAACTCAGACTGTATTGAGAGGCCACACGGTCCAGGATTGTAAAGCCTATATTGTGCCGGGTATATCTATATCGAGGGCCGGGATTTCCAAGACCTGCCACAAGGATTCTGTACAAAATCGATCCCCAGTCTATGGATAACCGTTCAAGCCCTGTTGAACCGCATATGTCGATTAACAGGCAAGGTGTCTGATCCTGTGCATCAGGCTGCTCCTGAGACCCAACTCCACATCTTCACCACTACAGGCCATCGAAGACTATCTTGTGGGCCCTTCTTCCATCTCTTCCTCAAGCTCAGGCCCTTCTTCTCTTTCTCCCTTCTCGACCTCTGGACTCCCAACAGTTATTAGAGTCGTCTCAGGATCATCTAACAGGCGGATGCCTTCCTGATGTGCTATGTCTGCTACATGTATGGCATCTCCCAGGCCAAGTCCAGAGACATCGATCTCGATCTCTTTTGGGATGGCCATTGGGAGGCAAGATATCCTGACTGTCCGCTGAATAATTTCCAAGACACCCATGTCTTGTTCAACACCCCTGGCCTCTCCTACTGTGACAATGGGCACCTCAACTTCTACCTCTTCATCCATGAGTATCTCATAGAAATCGATATGGCGGATCTGGTCAGTTACTGGATGCAACTGGAGCTCCTTAATAAGGGCAGTATGACGCCCACTATCTCCATTCCCTTTTAAATTCAGTATAAAGAGTATCCTCTCTCCTCTTGCCGAACTCAAGAGCTTGTTAAACTTGTGGGCATCTATTGAGAGAGATATGGGATGGATCTTGGGCCCATAGAGCACTCCAGGGATCTGGCCTGCCCGACGAAGCCTGCGGGCTATCCCCTTTCCTGCCTCCATACGTATCTGGGCATCTAATACTACCTGTTTCATTGAAAAAGTCCCTTCCTAGACAAATAATAGACTTACAGAATCATCATTATGTATACGTCTGATGGCCTCTCCTAAGAGACCAGATACTGACAATACCTTAATTTTATTAATTTTTCTGGCCTCTTCTCTCAATGGAATGGTATTGGTGACTACCAGAGACTCAAGGGCAGATCTCTTGATCCTGTCTATTGCAGGACCTGAAAGTACTGGATGTGTAGCACATGCATGGACCTCCTTGGCCCCATGTTCTTTAAGGGCCTCTGTTGCCTTACAGAGAGTCCCTGCAGTATCTACCATATCGTCCAGTATAATGGCAACTTTTCCCTTTACATCTCCTATAATGTTCATTACATGCGACTCATTAGGACGCTCTCTGCGCTTATCAATTATGGCCAGACCCGCACCCAACCTCTTTGCAAAGGCCCTGGTCCTCTCTACACCGCCTGCATCAGGAGATACCATCACGACATCATTTGTAAACCTCTTCTTGAGATATTTGAGTAATATAGGTGCAGCAAAGAGATGATCTACTGGAATGCTAAAGAAGCCCTGGATCTGGGTAGCATGGAGGTCCATGGCAAGTACCCTCCTGGCACCGGCCACAGTGATGATATCTGCTACGAGTTTGGCAGAGATAGGTACCCTTGGGGCCGCCTTTCGGTCCTGTCTGGCATAACCATAATAAGGCAATACTGCAGTGATTCTCCTGGCAGATGCCCTTCTCAAGGCATCTATCATTATGAGGAGCTCCATCACATGGTGGTCTACAGGAGGGCATGTAGGTTGGATCACAAATACGTCCGTACCCCTTACGTTTTCTCCTATCTCCACGTACACCTCGCCATCACTGAAGGTACATACAGATGCCATGCCAAGAGGCAGGCTGAGATAGTCACAGATCTCTTGGGCCAATGCAGGATTGGCATTTCCACTAAAGATTTTCATCTGATTTATTGACATCTTCCTTATGTATATATCCTATCTCAGACAGAGACCAATGCTGGCTGGGGTGGGAGGATTCGAACCTCCGAATGCGGGCTCCAAAGGCCCGTGTCTTACCGCTTGACGACACCCCAGTAATCCTCTTCTATTTATAGAGATTCTACCAGGGAGACATTAAGCCCATTGGCCTCAAGACCAGAGACTGCCATAAGGGCATCTGGTTTAGATAAAAAGGCTCCAAAGACCGTGGACCCACTCCCTGACATCAAGGCTGCCTCAGCTCCATAAGATACAAGCCCTGCCTTGATCTGTGCGATTTCTGGGTATCTGGCCATAACCAGGCCTTCTAGGTCATTCTGCCACATAACGGTCTCAGTCCTATTGGTGCCAAAAGTAGTGTCCCTATCCTGGCTTGTCAATACATATTGGCTATATACCCATCTGGTACTTATGGGGAATCCTGGATAGACCAGGACATACCATCTATGGGCAGTAGATATCACCTCTAAGTCAGTACCAATGTCTCTCCCTATAGCTGCCGGTGCCTCCAAGAGAAAAAATGGCACATCTGCCCCAAGACTGGAGGCCAATAGATGGAGATCTGAAGGGCCAAGCGGGAGACCTGCCAGCTCATTCAGACCCCTGAGTACAGAGGCCGCATCACTGCTGCCCCCTCCCAGGCCTCCACCTACTGGAATCGCCTTTTTCAGGACTATTTTTACCTGGAGGTCCAGGCCAGTCTCTCTCAGAAAGAGTGCAGCTGCCCGATATGCCAGGTTATCTGGGCCTGAACTCAGGTTACTGTTAGGGCATTCCAGATAGATCCCCCTCTCTCTATGGGCTATTGAGAGTACGATCTCGTCCCATAGAGAGACCTTCTGAAAGAGCGTAAATATAAGGTGATAGCCATCTGGACGCTGGCCCTGTATCAATAGAAATAGGTTTATCTTGGCAGGGGCCAGAAGGTTCAGGGAATTCATATAGAGGATTGGAATGAGGCCTTGACAAATTTCATTCGCAGATCAAAGAGTATGTGCTCTAAAAGCCCCTTTTCGTCTTCATCAAGATTCCCGGCTGTCCTCTCCTGGAGCATGGCCAGGGTATCAATAGTCTGTTGGGCCAAAACAAGGTCCTTCTTTTTTTTATCCGTGCCAATTTCAGGCAATTCACCCAAATGGACAAGTGCTGAAGTATTGAGAGAGAGTATAAAAGTAGAAAAATTTACCTTAGGGAGAGAGACCGAAGCTCTCTTTGACCCACAAGATCCCTCCTGTTGGCCAGAGGTCTTTTCTGTATTATCTTCCCTATTACCTTGACCCATAAGCTTTCCCCCTAAATCTCATAGACATTTTGTAGTCTATAGCCTGGCCAGATTATTTTAGAACATAAATCTCTCTTGGGCAAGTATTGCCTCATCTCTTTATAAGGCCTATATATTGGAATATTATGCCCTTACGAGGCATAACAAAAAATTTGTAGGGCTCTGATGTCAGAAGATTATATAGATAAACTCTTTCCCCAATCCCTCTTAGAGGACCTTACACCTCCAGATATCCCATCTATTGGCAGGAAGGTCTGGCAGGTCACAGAGCTCTTGGGCATGGTCCAAGACAGACTGGACCTGTTTGATCTATTTTGGGTAGAGGGAGAGATATCCAATCTCAGGAGGCCCTCTTCTGGACACTGCTACTTTACCCTGAAGGACGATCGGTCCCAGATCAGGACAGTGCTCTTCAGGTCTCAGGCTATACGTCTCTCATTTAATCTGGAAGATGGCCAACATGTGATATGTCTTGGTAGACTCAATATCTATAGAGGCAGGGGAGACCTCCAGTTGGTG
This sequence comes from Deltaproteobacteria bacterium, assembly GCA_027004715.1. Classification (GTDB taxonomy): domain Bacteria; phylum Desulfobacterota; class Dissulfuribacteria; order Dissulfuribacterales; family UBA3076; genus JALTHG01. The sequence continues at coordinate 14,902 of JALTHG010000065.1, read as the reverse complement.
GCAGACCTTGTAGAACCTGGAGGAAAGGGGACACTGCAACTGGCCTTTGAGCGACTGAAGGAGCAGCTGGCCAAAGAAGGCCTATTTTCCTCAGCCCACAAGGTATCTATTCCGTTTCTCCCTCACAGGGTCTTTGTCATTACATCTCCAGGTGGTGCGGCAATTCGAGACTTTGTCAGGACAGTCAGAAAGCGGTATCCAGGGGCAGACATAGTCCTCTGTCCCACAAGGGTACAGGGAGAGGGTGCATATAGAGAGATCATCAGTGCCATGGAGCTCGCGCAGGAGGTTGCAGGAAAGGGTGATGTCATACTGCTCACTCGAGGAGGTGGTTCTATAGAAGACCTGTGGGCATTCAACAGCGAGGCCCTGGCACATGCAATCTTTGACTGTCCAATACCTGTGGTCTCGGCCATAGGCCACGAGATAGACTTTACGATCTCAGACTTTGTGGCAGATCAGAGGGCCGCCACACCCACTGCAGCAGGCCAGCTCCTCTTTCCATCCAGAGAGGAGCTAATGAACAGGCTTATAGTCTCCTTCAGGCGGATGACCCTCTCGCTCACTCACATAATAGAGGCCAAGAGGCATAGGGTCCAGATGCTGACACAGCACCTGAAAGACCCAAAGAGGAGGCTTATGGAGCTGAGACTCAGTCATGATGAACTCAATGGCAGGTTGTTGAGGACCATGCAGACCCAGATGGCCTCCCTCTCTCAGATATGCTCAGATCTCCAGGAAAGGCTTATGGCAGCAGGCCCAGAGAGACGGATCGCCATGCAAGAGACTACCCTTTCCAGTCTATTACAACGTCTGATAAGGTCTGCCCTGGTATCCCTTGAGAGGAGGCGTCAGTCCCTGACTGCACTCTCTAAGGAACTGGAGGCAGTGAGTCCACTTGCAGTCCTTGCCAGGGGCTATAGCCTGGTCTATCGTGTTCCAGGTGGGGAGATCTTAAAGAGCTATAAACAGATCACAGAGGGAGAAGAGCTCCTTATATGGCCTGAGAAGGGAAGTATCTTATGTAAGGTGTTGTCTGTTAAGGAAGACAGGGATAAACTGTCAATATGAGACATAAGATATATTCTATAGCCTTCTTGTTCATATTGTCTGCATGTCTTTTGCCGATCTCTGCACAGAATGCAGAGGCCATCCCAGTCTCTATCCATATGGAGCCAGAGAAGGTCTCACTTGGGGGGCTCGCACTGGTGACTATAGAGACAAAGGCCGGGATAAAGGACCTTGCTCTCAGATTCCTTGGGAGGGAGATTCCATACCGCCACGATCTAAATACCAAGAGTTACTCAGCACTCCTTGGCATAGGCCTTGACTGCAGACCTGGAACACACATCCTGACTGTCAGGTGGCGAGGTCCTGATAGTCCTGGCCTATATCCATATAGGGTCACAGTAATGGCAAGGAGATTCCCTGAGGAACGCCTTACTGTACCAGAGGGCATGGTGACCTTTACGCCAGAGGTCTTAAGGCGTGTGCTGGAAGACCAAAGGGCCATCAACAGGACCTGTGACAGGCTGACCAGGAGATTCTATTGGAAGAGGCCCTTTATATGGCCCATACACTCCAAGATCGTCAGCCCCTTTGGGGTCAGGCGGATACTCAATGGCAGGCCCAGGAGCCCTCATTCAGGTGTAGACCTGAGGGCCCCTCAGGGTACGCCTGTCCTTGCATCAAACTATGGGAGGGTGGCCCTGGTCAGAGACTGTTACCTCTGTGGCAAGACCATTATCCTTGACCACGGTGGAGGCCTCTATACCCTGTATGTACACCTGATGTCTTCTAGGGTCAGAGAGGGACAGAGGGTAAGACGTGGAGAGGTGATCGGACTCTCTGGTGCCACAGGGCGGGCCACAGGACCGCACCTCCACTGGGGAGTAAGCCTCTTTGGAGAGAGATTGGATCCTGTCAGACTTATGGCCCTGTTGGGTCGTAATTCTTCACATCATGCTAGCGGCCGGTGATGTGAACGGTTACGTTGGGTCAGTAGGGGCCCATCCTCTGGCCCAAAAACAAGATGGACAAAACAGATATTTCAGATATAGAAGAGAAATTTGCCAGGCTCAGAGGTATTGTTGCACGCCTTGCTGCCCCTGATGGCTGTCCATGGGATAGAAAACAGACCCCTTTCTCTCTGAAGAAATATGTCCTGGAAGAGGCCTATGAACTCATAGATGCTATTGACAACAAGAGGCCAGGTGCTGTAGCAGAGGAGATAGGAGACCTCTTGTTTATGTTGCTCCTCCTTGCGCATATATATGAGAAGTCAGGGAGATTTTCTCTTGGACAGATACTAGACGGAATTGCAGAAAAGATGATTAGACGTCATCCACACGTCTATGGGGACCTGCACGTCAGCAGTCCAGAAGAGCTCAATGCCAACTGGCAGGCCATAAAGGCCAGAGAGGCAAAAGAGAAGGGAGATAGATACAGTTGTCTGGGGCACCTGCCCAGGTCTATGCCTGCGCTTCAAAGGGCCTTTCGATTGGGAGAGAGGGCTTCCAGGGTGGGGTTTGACTGGTCTAGAGCAGAGGACGTATGGGAAAAGGTGGCAGAAGAGGAAGGGGAACTCAGAGAGGCCATGGCTGGAGGCAACAGGGAGGCAGTGGCCTGGGAGATAGGAGATCTCCTCTTCAGCATAGCCAACCTCTCCAGACTCCTGGACATAAATCCTGAGGAGGCCCTACAGGACTCGGCAAACAGGTTTGTAGACCGCTTTTATGCCATGGAGAAACAGATACATCAGACAGGCAAGGAACTGGGCAACAGCTCTCTTGAAGAGATGGATAGGGCATGGTCAGCAGTCAAGGCCAGGGAAGATAAGTGATCCAGTATCTATATGTCTGTATTCCCTAAACACTATGGAGTAATAGTAGTAGGTGCAGGTCATGCAGGGTGTGAGGCCGCCCTGGCAGCAGCAAGGCTTGGGGTCTCCTGCTGTCTCATCACTATAAATCTGGACTGCATAGCTGCCATGAGCTGCAACCCAGCTATTGGTGGCCTGGCAAAGGGTCACCTTGTGAGAGAGATAGATGCCCTTGGGGGCGAGATGGCAAGGGTCGCAGATGCCACTGGCATACAGTTTAGACAATTGAATACATCAAAAGGGCCTGCCGTGAGGTCCTCCAGGGCCCAGTCTGACATGCTCCGCTATCGCCTCTCTATGAGGAAGGTATTAGAAAATCAAGAGGGCCTGGACCTGTATCAGGCTATGGTTGGAAGGATCCTGGCCAGAGACAGGCGTGTATATGGAATTGAGACCACCATTGGAGAAGAGATACATGGAGATACAGTGGTAGTCACCACAGGGACATTTCTGAGGGGGCTTATACACATAGGGCTCAATCGCTTTCCATCAGGGCGCCTGGGTGATCCCCCTTCTAACAGGCTCTCAAGGTCCCTGATGGACCTGGGCTTCCGTCTCGGCAGGCTCAAGACAGGGACTACTCCTCGCCTGCATATACGCTCCATCAATTTTGATGGCCTTGAGGTCCAAGAGGGAGATAGGAATCCAAGGCCCTTTTCTCACAGCACAAAGGGTCTGACCCTACCACAGAGGCCCTGTTACATTACGTATACCAACAAAAAGACCCACGAGATCATCAAGGGAGGGCTGGACAGGTCTCCGCTCTTTACTGGAGTTATTGAAGGTGTTGGTGCCAGGTACTGTCCGTCCATTGAAGACAAGGTCTTTCGCTTTCCTGATCGCCAGAGGCACCAGATCTTCCTGGAGCCTGAGGGCCTGGATACAGTTGAGATCTATCCCAATGGTATACCTACAAGCCTGCCAATAGATGTGCAGTGGGCCATGGTAAGGAGCATAAAGGGACTTGAGAATGCAGAGATACTCCGTCCAGGATATGCCATAGAGTATGACTATGCAGATCCCATACAGCTCAAGCCGTCTCTAGAGACACACCTCATTGAGGGGCTCTTCTTTGCAGGACAGATCAATGGGACCTCTGGTTACGAAGAGGCAGCGGCCCAGGGCCTTATGGCAGGCATAAACGCTGCCAGGATGGTAAGAAAGGAAGACCCTATAGTCATCGATCGGTCTCAGGGCTATATAGGGGTATTGATAGACGACCTGGTGACCAAGGGCACAAAAGAGCCCTATAGGATGTTTACCTCAAGGGCAGAGTATCGGCTGCTCTTGAGAGAAGACAATGCAGACCTCAGGCTCATGCCCCTTGGCAGGAATATTGGGCTTGTAAGGGATGAAGATTGGTCCATATTTGAGAGAAAGCGGCAGGAGATCTCCGATGCCATGGAGATGATCAGGCAGATAAGGCTCCATCCCAGTCCAGATACAGACAGCTGGCTTGAATCTATTGGCTCAAGGCCCATCAGACAACAGGTCAGCCTTGAAGATATCCTGCGCCGTCCAGAGGTCGATTTCAAGGCCATAGCCGAGAGATTTACTCAACTAAAATCCCTGTCTCCAGAGGTGGCCTCTCAGTTAGAGATAGAGACCAAATACTCAGGCTATGTAGCACGTCAGGAGGCAGAGGTCGCCAAATTCCGAAAGTGGGAGTCTGTCCGCCTCCCCTATGACCTGGACTATCGGGCCATCCCTGGTCTCTCAAATGAGGTCAAGGAGAAACTGGCTGCCCAGAGGCCTGATTCCCTGGGAAGGGCCTCAAGGATCTCAGGGATAACACCGGCTGCAATCACAGCGATCCAGATCTATCTCAAGAAAAAGGGCCTGGACTAGCTCTTCTGCACATGAAGGAGACCAGTCAAAGGCCTGTCACTGCCCGCCAACTTGCTGCCCTAATCCTCCTCAAGTGGGAGGCCTTTTCTCCCACCAGACGTCCGGCTCTGGCGCGAGTGGCAGAAGACTTTTTTAGTGCCAGGGCCTATTGTCCTGAGAGAGACAGGGCCTTTATCCAGGAGATCATCTTTGGAGTGGTCAGGTGGCTGAGACTCCTGGACTGGCATATAGATTCCCACCTGATATCTCCTAAAAAGAGGCTCTCCAGACAGGTGCGTGTGCACCTGAGGATAGGGGCCTTTCAGATCCTGTTCCTTGACCGTGTCCCGTGTAGTGCCGCAGTAAATGAGGCAGTACGTGGAGTAAAGTTGGCTGGTCATGCCTGGGCATCTGGTCTGGTAAATGTGGTCCTCCGTCGTCTTGCTGAGAGACGAGATACCCTTGGCTTAGAAGCTGCCAGAAGCTGTGATGACAGGGGCATCGAGGTAGCTGAGAGACTCGCAATAGAGACCTCCCATCCCAGCTGGATGGTCAGGATGTGGATAGAGAGATATGGATTCAAAGGGGCCCAGACCATATGCAGGGCTAACAACATACAGGCCCCTCTGACTATCAGGGTAAACACCCTGGTTATTGAGAGAGATGAGGTACTCAAGTCCCTGGCAGGCCACGGTATAGATGCCTCTCCAGGCCAATATGCCCCTGAGGCCATTATGATTCGTGGTTATAGGGGTTCTCCTGCCAGGATCCCTGGTTTCAGACAGGGTTGGTTTCAGGTGCAGGACGAGGCCGCCCAGCTCGTGTCATACTGTCTGGCCCCCAGGCCTCAAGAACTCATACTCGATGCCTGTGCAGGACCTGGCGGAAAGACGACACATATAGCACAGCTGATCGGAGATCAGGGGGTGGTTGAGGCAACAGACAGAAATAGGGCCCGTCTGAGACTCCTGGAGGAGAATCAGAAGAGGCTGGGGATAAAGTGCATCAGCATTATTCCTTATGAGTCTCTGCAGGCAAGGCCTTCTAAGCTAAAGGGCAGGTATCACCACATCCTGGTAGATGCTCCCTGTTCAGGCCTTGGGGTCATAAGGCGGCACCCTGACATCAAGTGGAGGCTTAATCAGAGCTCATTGTCAGGGCTCGCCTCTAAGCAGGGCTCACTCCTCAGTACGCTTGCCCCCCTGGTCAGGCCTGGGGGCACTATGGTCTATGCAACCTGCAGCCTGGAACCTGAAGAGACCACAGAGGTAGTGGAAAGATTCCTCTCCAGCCATCCTGGATGGGAGATCGTAGGGGCCAATGAGCTCTTGCCAGGCCCTGCCAGTAAATTAGTAAGCAAAAAGGGATTTTTTGTACACCTTCCCTGCCCTGATGGCCCTGATGGATTTTTTGCAGCAGTGTTGCACTCTACACAATTACCTATACACAGATAGGCTATGTCTGGCTCAGAACAGCGGGCTCTCCGACGTCCACCACTAACAGCTCTGCGGCACTTCCTTGATTTACTGCAATCTCTATAAATCCAGAACTGCCTATAAGGGCCAGGGGGCTGCCGGCCTCCACGTCTGAATAGGTGCGGAGCAGGGGTATCTCTATGCCCTTTATGTAGGCCCTGTTGAGGTGGTGACATGAGATGAGGTCAGCAGGTATATTGAGGACCAGATTCCCAAAGCCATCTATATATATCACCTCACCCTCAATGCACCTGTCTTTGACCGCTGGCTCAGGCCATGTAAGCCAGACAGGATCTGGACAGACTGGGCCAAAGGAGCTGGGTCTTATCCCAAGACTCAGGTAGGCCGCTACAGGGGCAAAGATATCCCTTCCATGAAAGGTATTACTTACTGGGTGTCTGAAATAGCGGCTGTTCTCTATAGAATAACAGCGTACATCCTCAGAACGCCGAAATGCCATAGTCAAGATACCATTGTCTGGGGCCAGAAAGGTATAATCCTTAGTCGTTGCCAAAAGCCCTGTCCTCTTGGAACCAACGCCGGGATCGACTATAGCAAGAAAGATGCTCCCCTCTGGAAATTCTCTGAAGGCAGATCCCAGGACAAAGGCCCCACCCATGACGTCTTGAGGCGCAACCTGGTGAGTGATATCTACAATATGGAGACTGGGATTGATACCTAGTAGAACGGCCTTGACTATCCCTACATAAGGGTCTTTCAGGCCAAAATCGCTCAGGAATGCAAGGATACTCAATCTAAGGAATAGATATTGGTCGGGGCGAGAGGATTTGAACCTCCGACCCCCTGAACCCCATTCAGGTGCGCTTCCAGGCTGCGCTACGCCCCGCCATCTCCAGTCTCTAACAGTTTAATTTAACATGCCACTTTTCAGGACATAGGTCAAGAATTTTGAGCAGATCATATTTTAGGATATAATCAGGAGTAATATTATTAATTTTTTGTTCCCAGACTCTATCTCCATTTAGTGGCTCTCTTACCTTACAGTAATGGACCAGGAGAGGGGATCTATCATGGATAAAAATGATCATATTACAGGCTATGGGGCCAAACCAATAGGGCCTTTAGGCAGATTTATAGAGAAATGGGGTATATTTATGACCTGGATCTGGTCTGCATTCCCTGCCCCTGATGAACAGAGATGGAAGAGGGCAACCCGAGTACTCCTGCGGATCCATCTCATAGTATTACAGGAATTTAAAAGGGACTCTATAACCCTTCGTGCCAGTGCCCTGACCTATACAGTAGTTCTGTCTATGGTCCCCACCCTGGCCCTGGGGACAGCGGTATTGAAGGGCCTTGGGGCCGGAGATCAGATGCGACAGGCCGCCTATCGTATTATAGACCAGTTGGAGCCGTCTGGAGAGAGCTATGGGAAACAACCTGCCCATGTGCCTGCCCAAGAGGGCATCAGTACCCATCTCCATAAGGCCATAGACCAGATCTTTAACTACGTCGATCGCACCAACTTTGCCACTCTGGGTGCCTTTGGGATCATAGGTCTGATAATGGCGGCAGTTGTGGTCTTGGGAAGCATTGAGAAGGCCATGGATGCCATATGGGGAGTCAGTAGCGGCCGACCTCTGGGCCGAAAAATCATGGACTATCTGGCCTTTATGATCATACTCCCTGTGACAATAAACCTGGCCATGGCCACCATGGCGACCTTGCAGAGCCATACCCTCTTGAGCCGACTCCATGTCATCCTCCCTGTGACCTGGTTAGGGCCTCTCATGCTCAATATGGTGCCAATATTGTTGATCGTGGTCACCTTTAGTACACTCTACAGATTTCTCCCCAACACCAGGGTTGGAGTCCTTCCGGCCACAGTGGGGGGGTTATTCGGTGGGATAGGCTGGGTCCTGATACAGTTTATCTATCTCAGGCTCCAGATAGGTGTAACCCGCTATAATGCCATATATGGTTCCTTTGCCACGCTTCCGCTCCTCTTGATATGGATATATACAGGTTGGATAGTATTTCTGTCAGGGGCAGAGATGGCCTTTGCGGTCCAGGTATGGCGACATTATCCCTGGAGGGGCCTGATACCCAGCCCTGCCAGTAGATTGGCACTTGCCTTTGATATCCTGCAGACGGCCCTTATTGACTTCCACAACAGGCAGGTCAGCGATCGTAGGGACCTTGTCCGACGTCTTGGGTACCCAGATATCTATATAGCAGATGTCCTAAAGAGCCTATTAAATAAGGAACTGTTGAGGCAGGTCAATGGAAAAGAGTACCAGTTTGTGCCTGCAGCACCGGCCGATGAGATCAACCCTGGAGAGCTTGTAGAGGCGATATGGGGCACAGAGGTCCCACCTTCTCCAGGAGGAAACCTGGCAAAAGAGGCCATTAAGGCCGCAGAGTCTGCATTGAGTGGCAGGAAGTGGGGCATACACACACCATGAAGAGAGCTATATTGTTTGACATGGATGGGGTAATACTCGACAGCATGCATTATCATGTAAGGGCCTGGCAGGAGGCCCTGTCTGAGTATGGGCTTTCAGTGCCCAGTAAGGTCCTCTATCTCTACGAGGGTGCAATAGGGGCAGAGACTGCTACAGCGATCCTTCAGAAAAATGGGTACACTGTGGACACTCAGCAGTTCTATGCAATACTGAGGCGTCAGGAAGAGATATTTGTCAGAGAGTATCGATCTATGGTCAGACCGTTTCCAGGGGTAAGCAGTATCCTAAGACGGCTATACGATGCAGGACAGAAGCTGGTCCTGGTCACTAGTTCCTATAGAGAGGTCGTAGAGAGCGTCTTTCCCCGTGAGCTAGAGGCCTGGATGTCCTATATCATTACTGGAGATCAGGTCAAAAGGAGAAAACCGTTCCCAGATCCATACCTGGCTGCCCTCTCGGCCCTCAGAGAGGGGCCAGAGTCGTGCCTTGCAGTAGAGAATGCACCTGCTGGCATTGCTGCTGCAAAGGCTGCAGCCATTCCATGTGTTGCCATCACTACCACCCTTGCCAGAGAGTACCTCTCTGAGGCAGATGCCATATTGACTTCACATGCAGAACTTATTGATTATATCCTTAGAGAGTGAAACAGCAAAATGAATCAAGAAATCTACAGGCCATCTCCTGGTTCTACCATATATCTCTTGGGCATATGTGGCACAGGGATGGCTGCCCTGGCCGGTCTGCTCAGAGAAAAGGGCTATAAGATAGAAGGCTCTGACAGCCAGGCCTATCCACCCATGAGTGATGTCCTCAGGGATATGGGGATCTCTATAAGGCCAGGATATTGTCCTGAAAATCTGTCCCCTGTCCCTGACCTGGTCATTATAGGGAATGTGATCAGGGCAGACAATCCAGAGGCCAGGCACGTGATCTCCACGGGCATCCCATATCTCTCTTTTTCAGAGGCCCTGTCTCTCTTCTTTTTGGAAGACAGGAGGTCTCTGGTAGTAGCTGGCACACATGGCAAGACCACCACATCTACCCTACTGGTCTCTGCAATTAAGGCCCTTAAAGAGGACCCTGGATTTATGATAGGGGGTGTGCCCAAGGCATTTGGATCGGGGTTTCATATAGGGACTTCGCCCTGGTTTGTTGTGGAGGGAGATGAATATGACACCGCCTTTTTCGATAAGTCTCCAAAGTTCTTACACTATAGGCCTTATGGGGTCATACTTACCAGCCTCGAGTTTGACCATGCAGATATATATCCAGATCTGGAGGCAGTAAAGCAGGCCTTTTTCAGGCTGGTCTCTCTGATTCCCCCAGATGGTATCCTGGTGGCCTGCGCAGACTGGCCAGCAGTCAGAGAGGTGTGCAGCCAGGCCAGGTGCAAGGTAGTGACATATGGCATAGGAAGTGGGTGCGACTGGCAACTGGGTCACTTCTCTGTAGGCCAGAGACATACTGAGTTTTTCCCTTTATATCGTGGAGAGGCATGGGGAAGAGTAGAGATAAGGCTTCCAGGCAGACACAATGCCCTGAATACCCTGGGCGTCCTTGCCCTATCCATGGATATGGGAATGGAAAGAGATGCATGTCTCAAGGGCCTGGCCGCCTGCCAGGGTGTAAAGAGGAGACAGGAATTCAGAGGAGAGATAGCAGGTATTACGATAATAGATGACTTTGCACACCACCCGGGCGCAGTCAGAGAGACCCTGACTGCACTGAGGGCTGTCTATCCAGACCGACGCCTCATAGCGGCCTTTGAGCCAAGGACAAACACCAACAGGAGGGCTGTATTTCAAGAGGTCTATCCCTATGCATTTGCCTCGGCCGATCGGGTCCTGGTCCGTGAGGTGGTGGACCCTGAGAAGGCCCCACCAGGAGACCGATTCTCATCCAAAAGATTAGTAAAAGACCTCAGAGACATGGGTACTGATGCCTCATATTTCCCAGATGTCGAGTCCATGCTCAGGGATCTCCTGGCAGGACTCTCTACAGGTGATGTGGTAGTCGCCCTTTCTAATGGCGACTTTGGAGGCCTTATTGAGAGACTGATCTCTGGTCTTTCCCATGGTACTCAGCACTCCTAAAGGTCTATGGAGGTCCAATTGTCTGATCTGGGGTCTTTTCAGGAACTGTGCAGGAGCTCGAGGTGCCCTGCCAGGAGGGGTCGGCTATACACCGCACACGGCATAATAGAGACACCTGCCTTTATGCCAGTAGGGACCCAGGCCACAGTAAAGTCCATGACTCCAGAAGAGTTAAGGGATTGCGGTGCCCAGGTCATCTTGGGGAATACCTATCATCTCTATCTGCGGCCTGGCCATAAGGTCATAAAGAGACTTGGTGGGCTACACCATTTTATGGGCTGGGAGCGTCCCATCTTGACAGATAGTGGTGGATTCCAGTTATATAGCCTTGCTGGGCTGAGGAAGGTAGACAGAGATGGAGTCACATTTCGTTCACACATAGATGGGTCTCTCCACAGGCTCACACCAGAGCTCGTGATTGAGATCCAGGAAGACCTGGGCTCTGATGTCATGATGTGCCTGGATGACTGTATCTCCTATCCTGCTGAGGATAATGAGATCAGAGAGGCCTCTGAGCTGACTGTATCCTGGGCCAGGAGGTGCCTCGATGCAAAGACCAGAGATGACCTCTTGCTCTTCTCTATTATCCAGGGAGGTACAAGCCGTAAGTGGAGGAGACAGACTGCACTTGAGCTACTAGGTCTTGGATTTGACGGATACGCCATTGGAGGGCTCAGCGTAGGGGAACCAAAGGGACTTATGCTAGAGATGATGGATTGCACAAGGTCCCTGATCCCAGATAGGTATCCTGTCTATGCAATGGGCATTGGGAGCCCTGAAGATCTGGTGGAAGGTGTAGCAAGGGGCATTGATATGTTTGACTGCGTTATGCCCACCAGAAATGCCAGAAATGGGATGCTCTTTACTTCCTTTGGGCACATTGTTATAAAGAACTCTCGTTTTGTCGAGGATCCAAGGCCAATAGACCCGCTCTGTATGTGCTATACATGTAGGCACTTTTCTCGTGCCTATCTGAGGCACCTATTTGTGGCAAGAGAGCTGTTGGCCTATAGGCTCAACACCATACATAACCTATACTATTTTCTGCACCTTATGGAAGAGATGCGAAAGGCCATAGAGGCAGACACTTTTGAGGACTTTAGGAGAAAATTTTATTCAAGAAGAGGAGATCAAGATAGATTATGATATCATTGGCCTATGCTATGGGAGCCCCCTCTGGTGGAAAGGCAGGCAATCCGATTATGGCCTTTCTGCCTCTGATCATTATCTTTGCAATATTTTATTTTCTCTTAATCAGACCACAGCAGAAGAGGGCAAAGGAACACAAAAATTTCCTGGAGTCTCTGAGCCGCGGTGATGAAGTAATGACATCTGGAGGACTGATAGGGAGGATAGCAGGACTTACAGAGGATGTAGTCACCTTAGAGGTGGCAGACAAGACAAGGATCAAGGTAGCACGGTCATACATCCTTGGGAAGGCCCCCAAGAAAAAATAGCCAGGCATTTCCTCAAGGGCAGGTCTTTAGCCAGTCATTGACCTCTCTTTTTAGGAGCCTGTAAAAGGCATCAGAGCCCCCCAGTCCGCTCCTGCCAAACGTGTAATTGATTTCGAGAAACAGGGGGAGATCTGATCCATCCAGGAAGACGAGATCAAAACCTGCCAGATTAATTCCAGTACGGTTACACAGATCTCTTACTGCAGATCTACCTATGGCCTGTAGTTCAGGGTCTATATGGGCATTGATCTCTCCTCCCTGTGCCACATTGTGGAGAAAACCACTGTTGTATCGCCAGTAACTGTCTATATGTCTTCCTATGACCACTACCCTGAGGTCTCTATCGAGCCCTGGGATAAATTCCTGTAGGACAAAACCAAAATTGCCCTGGATCTCGGCACATTTGATGATCTCTATCGCCTCCTTCAGATCATGGTCATCTTTTATCAGCCATGTCTGGGTCCCTTCTCCACCTCTATTCCCCTTTATCACAAATGGATATGGAGGAAGTTTGAAATGTGTCATCATTATAGGGTGATTTCCTAGTATGGTCTCTACACAGGGAAAGACCCAGGTCTTTGGGTGTGGGACCCCATAGCTCCAAAAGAGCATGGTATCTCCTAGTTTTCCTCCCCACCTAAAGCGGAGGTCATAGTTCGGGAAGACATGGGGACACAGGCCACGGCACAGGGCATAGAGCTCTCTGGATACTGTCTGTGCCAGTATCACTGCTCTGGCCTCCCTGAGGTACTGGACCACTGACTCGTCTAAGACATCTCTTTCCCAAAAGAAGATGTCCCCCTGGATCATTGGATGGAAGGATATTATCCTGGACCTAGTCATATATCTCACCTTGACACATCTGCACTTGGCCATTAAAAATCCTTTTTATGATAGATGCAAAAGACCTCAACTTTGATAAGGGAAAAGGCCTGCTCCCAGCCATAGCCCAAGACTATAAGACTGGACAGGTCCTCATGCTGGCCTATATGAACAGGCAGGCCTGGGAGAAGACCCTGGAGACAGGCAAGGTCCATTACTGGAGCCGTTCCAGAAATAGACTGTGGCTCAAGGGTGAGAGCTCAGGCCATGTGCAGTTATTAAAGAGTGCCTATGTAGACTGTGACCTAGATACCATATTGGTAAAAGTGAAGCAGTTGGGCGGTGCAGCGTGTCATAAAGGCTATAGGAGTTGCTTTTATCGAGAGGTCCAGGGTGGTATCCTCGTACGGATAGCAGACCCTGTATTTGATCCCAGGGAGGTCTATGGGAAGTGAGACAACTCAAACTCGGCATTCCTAAGGGAAGCCTACAGCAGTCTACTATTGAGCTATTTAAAAAGTCAGGCTGGCGTATAGACGTCCATCCAAGGAGCTATTTCCCTGATATAGATGATCCAGATATCTCCTGCAGTATCTGTAGGGCCCAGGAGATGTCTCGCTATGTAGAGCAGGGGATATTAGATATTGGTATTACTGGCCATGACTGGATCCTTGAGAATGGGTCTGATGTGGTGGTCATTGCAGACCTGATATATTCCAAGATAAGCAAACGTCCTACACGATGGGTACTTGCCGTACCTGCAGGTTCTCCCTATCGTCGTCCAGAGGACCTCAAGGGCAAGAAGATAGCCACAGAACTCGTCAATTTCTCCAGACACTACTTTGCAGAGCGTGGGATAGATGTGGAAATCGAGTTCTCTTGGGGGGCCACTGAGGGGAAAGTTGCCTCAGGCCTTGCCGATGCTATTGTAGAGGTGACAGAGACAGGTGCCACTATAAAGGCCCATGGTCTGGTGATTATAGAGGAACTCATGGAGTCCAATCCCCAGTTGATAGCAAACAGAGACATGTGGAAGGACCCATGGAAGAGAGAAAAGGCCGAACAGATAGCCCTGCTCCTTCAGGGTGCACTTCGTGCAGACCGCCTTGTGGTAATCAAGATGAATGTCCCACAAGAGAGACTGGAGGAGGTGGCAGGTCTGCTCCCCAGCCTCAATGCCCCTACAGTCTCTCCTCTCTATGACAAGGAGTGGTGCTCTGTGGAGACAGTCATAGACAAGGCCAGAGTGAGAGAACTGATCCCACGGCTAAAGGCTGCAGGTGCACAGGGGATAATAGAATACTCCCTCAACAAGGTCCTCTGATGGGTCTTAGGGTCACTGACGCCGTCTTTGTAAAGAGTGCATTCGATGTCTCTCAACTCCCCCCTGCAGGTCTTCCAGAAGTGGCCTTTGCAGGCAGATCAAACGTAGGTAAGTCCTCTCTCCTGAACCAGCTTATGTACAGACAGAATCTGGTAAAGGTGAGTTCAAGGCCAGGGCTTACCCAGTCTCTCAACTTCTTTTTGGTCAACAGGTCTGTCTATTTTGTAGACCTTCCAGGTTATGGGTTTGCAAGGGCCCCAAGACACATACAGAATAAGTGGCACAGGCTGGTAGAAGACTATATTGAGACCAGAGGAGTATTAAGGGGTGTAGTGTGTATCTTTGATATAAGGCGGGTCCCAGACCAGATGGACCTGGGGCTTTTAGAGTATCTACATGCCCTAAAGAGGCCATTCTGCCTGGTCTTGAACAAGGCAGACAAGGTCTCCCAGCCCAAGAGACAGAGACAGCTAAGGGCCATTAAGCAGGGGTTCCCTGGCTTCATTGATAAGGGCCCATTGATTGTATCTGCCCGTACAGGTGAAGGGGTCCAGACCCTACTGGAGGTGATCTGGTCATATCTCCTCAACAGGTCAG